>NZ_JBHWWF010000010.1:16937-218402 GCF_042736455.1 Streptomyces sp. NPDC060064 | reverse complement strand
GGTGGGACCGGTTGTTCGGTTTTTTCGGTCGCCGGGCCCCCCCCCGGGGGGGGGGGGGCCCCCTTCGCTTGCGTGGATCAGTCGTTGGCCTTCTTGGCGCCGGCGAACGCGGCGGCCGCGCCGACGGCGAGGAAGACGTAGGACATGAAGTCCGCCGCTTCCTTCCACACCTTGGTCAGGTCACCGAAGTGGCCGAAGAAGTACTCCGTGAAGGAGAGGTCGCCCAACTTCGTGAAGATGACCGCGATGGCGACCAGCTGGCCCAGGTACACGGCACCGAGCGCGAGCACCGCGCTGATGACGGGCAGGGCCGGGTTGCGGCCGCCGACCTTGGCGGCGGCGAAGCCGACGAGGAAGCCGACGCCGATCGCCGCGTAGCCGATCTCGCGCTCGATGGCACCGCCGATGGCGCCGTACGCGCCCGCGGCAACCAGGGCGGCGACGACGGCGGCCACCAGGCCGAGGCCGATGTTGTCGCGGACCGGGGCCGGCGGCGGAGTCGGGGCGTACGGGGCGCCTTCGCCGGCGAACGGGTTACCGGACGGCGGTGGAACAGGCTGGCTCATGTGGAATTCCCCCCAGGGACGAATGCATCGCACGACCGTGCGAGCGGAGGTCCCGGAGACTAGCAGTCCGGTCCGACAGTGCGGCATTCAGTTATCGAGCCGTTGTGAGGGCTCAGAGGCGGTGCGCTGCGCCGACCGGGGTGGCTCCCCTTGTGTCCAGCAGGAGTTGGGCCTTGACCGCGAGACCCTGGAGGTCGTACGTGCGGTGGTGCTGGAGAAGCACCGTCAGATCCGCGCTGGCGGCGGCCTCGTAGAGCGAGTCGGCCCGGGGCACCGGCTGATCGCCGACGCGCCAGTCGGGGACGTACGGGTCGTGGTAGCTGACGGCTGCGCCGAGGTCCAGCAGACGGCGGGCGATCTCGGTCGCCGGGGAGCTCTCCAGGTCGGCGAGGTCCGGCTTGTAGGTGATGCCCATGAGCAGCACGCGCGCGCCGCGGGCCGATTTGCCGTGTTCGTTGAGGAGGGTGGCGCAGCGCTGGATGACGTACTGCGGCATCCGGGTGTTGATCTCCTGGGCGAGGCCGACCATGCGCAAGGGGTGGCCGGGGGTACGGCCGGTGTGCGGGAGGCAGTTGGGGTCGAGGGGGACGCCGTAGCCGCCCACGCCCGGGCCGGGGCGGAAGGCATGGAAGCCGAACGGCTTGGTCTCGGCGCAGCGGATCACGTCCCACAGGTCGACGCCGAGGTCGTGGCAGAGCACCGCCATCTCGTTGACCAGGGCGATGTTGACATGTCGGAAGTTCGTCTCGAGGACCTTGACGGTCTCGGCCTCGCGCGGTCCGCGAGCGCGGACCACTTTGTCGGTGAGCCGGCTGTAGAAGGTGGCTGCCGATTCGGTGCAGGCCGGGGTGAGACCGCCGATGACCTTGGGGGTGTTGGCGTAGTCGTGGGTGCGGCTGCCCGGGTCGACGCGGCTGGGGGAGTAGGCGAGATGGAAGTCGCGGCCGGCCCGCAGTCCGGAGCCTTCCTCGAGGATGGGGCGGAGGAAGTTCTCCGTGGTGCCGGGCTGGACGGCCGATTCCAGCAGCACGGTGGTGTGCGGGCGCAGTCGGGCCGACAGTGCCCGGGCGGCTTCGGCGACCGCTGTGAGCTCGAGGGTGCCGTCCGCGCCGAGAGGTGTGGGGGCGCAGATGACGGCCGTGCGTACGCGTCCGAGTTCGCCCGGGTCGGTGACGGTCCGGAAGCCCCCCGAGAGCATCCGGCGGATGTCGGCGGGGGTGCGTCCCGCGGCCGGTTCCGTGAGGTGGCGTGGGTCGGTGTCGTAGCCGATGGTTTCGATGCCGACGGCTACGGCGGCCTGGGCGAGGGGCAGGCCGAGGTGGCCGAGTCCGATGACGGCGAGATCTGCGGGCATGGCGTTGGCCGTCCTTCCCTTAGCCGGAGGGGACAGAGAGCGCAAGCCCTGTGGGCAGAACGAGCGTGCGCAATGTCAGACTAGGCGTAAATATGACCGATATGTCGCATTGCAAGCTTGTGGCTGTCCGAGTGTTATCCACAGCCGGTGGCTGAAGTCGCCGAGTGCGGACAGAATCGACGTTGTGAGCCCGACCGCAGGGAACACACGGGGGCGACGGGAGGCAACAGTGAGGACAGCGACACTGGGACCCGCGGAGCGCGCCGAGGCGCTCGCCGGGATGGCCGAGCGTGAACTGGACGTGCTGGTAGTGGGCGCGGGCGTGGTCGGAGCCGGGACCGCGCTGGACGCCGCGACGCGCGGGCTCTCGACCGGTCTGGTCGAGGCGCGCGACTGGGCATCGGGCACGTCGAGCCGGTCGAGCAAGCTGATCCACGGCGGGCTGCGCTATCTGGAGATGCTGGACTTCGCGCTCGTACGGGAGGCGCTGAAGGAGCGGGGGCTGCTGCTGGAGCGGCTGGCACCGCATCTGGTGAAACCGGTGCCGTTCCTGTATCCGCTGCAGCACAAGGGCTGGGAGCGGCTGTACGCCGGATCGGGCGTCGCGCTGTACGACGCGATGTCGGTGTCGTCGGGGCACGGGCGCGGACTGCCTGTCCACCGTCATCTCTCCAAACGGCGCGCGCTGCAGGTCGCGCCCTGTCTGAAGAAGGACGCCCTGGTCGGGGCCTTGCAGTACTACGACGCCCAGATGGACGACGCACGCTATGTGGCGACGCTGGTGCGCACGGCGGCGAGCTATGGGGCCCAAGTCGCGAGCCGGGCCCGGGTGATCGGCTTCCTGCGGGAGGGCGAGCGGGTCGTCGGGGCGCGGGTGCAGGACGTCGAGGCCGGCGGGGAGTACGAGATCCGGGCCAAACAGGTCGTCAACGCCACGGGTGTGTGGACGGACGACACCCAGGCGCTGATCGGGGAGCGCGGGCAGTTCCATGTGCGCGCGTCCAAGGGCATACATCTGGTGGTGCCCAAGGACCGGATCCACTCGACGAGCGGGCTGATCCTGCGGACCGAGAAGTCGGTGCTGTTCGTCATCCCGTGGGGCCGGCACTGGATCGTGGGGACGACGGACACCGACTGGGACCTGGACAAGGCCCATCCGGCGGCATCCAGCGCGGACATCGACTATCTGCTGGAGCACGTCAATTCGGTGCTGGCGGTGCCGCTGACCCGGGATGACGTCGAGGGTGTGTACGCCGGGCTGCGGCCGCTGCTCGCCGGGGAGTCGGACGCGACCAGCAAACTGTCGCGCGAGCACACGGTGGCGCATCCGGTGCCGGGTCTCGTGGTCGTCGCGGGCGGTAAGTACACGACATACCGCGTGATGGCGAAGGACGCGGTGGACGAGGCAGTGCACGCGCTCGACCAGCGGGTGGCCGCGTGCGTCACGGAGGACGTGCCACTGGTCGGGGCCGAGGGATACGGCGCGCTGTGGAACGCGCGGGCGAGGATCGCGGCGCGGACCGGGCTTCATGTGGTGCGCGTGGAGCATCTGTTGAACCGGTACGGCTCGATGATCGAGGAGCTGTTGACCCTGATCGCCGACGATCCGGCGCTCGGTGAGCCGCTGGGCAGTGCGGACGACTATCTGCGGGCCGAGATCGTCTATGCCGCCTCGCACGAAGGGGCGCGGCACCTCGACGACGTACTGACACGACGGACCCGGATCTCGATCGAGACCTTCGACCGGGGTACGCGGAGTGCGCGCGAGTGTGCGGAGCTGATGGCGCCGGTGCTGGGTTGGGACAAGGAGCACATCGAGAAGGAGGTGGAGCACTACGAGAAGCGGGTCGAGGCGGAGCGTGAATCGCAGCGGCAGCCGGACGACCTGACGGCGGACGCGGCGCGGCTGGGCGCGCCGGACATCGTGCCGATCTGACCTCTGGAGATCTGTCCGGCTCCCTGCTTCCGGCCCTGAACCGGCGGAAATCGGCCTCTGGAAAGGTCGGTTCGGGGCGGCGAGCGGAGCGGAGGAGTGTCGTCCGCTTGGCCGGGCAGGGCTACGACCAGCGGAGCGGTGAGCTTCACCGCGAGTAATGGCATTGTGGGTGGTCCCATGCTTCCGGACCCGTCCCGGCGGACGGCGGACCCGGGAGAAACGCCGGTCCTGGAGTAGGGGACAATGGGGGCTCTGCCAGGGCGGGTTACCGCATCGCGCGGGAAGCGGCAGGCGCGGGCGAAGATCAGGGATCGCAGAGGGGACGCATGTCGGAGGCGGAGCAGTCGCGGGAGCCCCAGCGGGACACGGCCGAGGAGCCCCAGCGGGACGCCGGGCAGGATTCCGGGACGGAGCTCGAGGCGGAGTCCAAGGACTCCAAGAAGGAGCTCGGCAAGGAGCCCGGGCCGGGGCCCAAGGCGGAGCCCGTGAAGGGGTCCGGGGCTGGGTCCGGGGCGGGGCCTGCGAAGGGTTCCGGGGGGTCTGACAGGAGCTCAGGGCGGGGCGCGGAGAAGGCTTCCGGTCACGGTGCCGAGGCCGGGTCCGGTGCTGGGTCTGCGGACTCCGCGGCTGGGGCAGGGTCCGCTGAGCGCGGGTCCAAGGCCGGGACTGCGGGGTCCGGGGCAGGGTCCGGGTCCAAGGCCGGGGCCGTCGCGTCCGGAGCCGGGCAGGGCGCTGCCAAGGCTGCCGCGGGCGGAAAGGGGTTCGGGCGGGAGACCGAAGGACGGCTTCTCGCCGGGCGTTACCGGCTCGGAGGCGTGCTCGGGCGCGGTGGCATGGGCACGGTCTGGCGAGCCGTCGACGAGACCCTCGGCCGTACCGTCGCCGTGAAGGAACTGCGCTTCCCCAACAGCATCGACGAAGAAGAGAAGCGCCGGCTCATCACGCGTACGCTGCGCGAGGCCAAGGCGATCGCCCGGATCCGCAACAACAGCGCGGTGACCGTCTACGACGTCGTCGACGAGGACGACCGCCCGTGGATCGTCATGGAGCTCGTCGAGGGCAAGTCCCTCGCCGAAGCCGTACGTGAGGACGGCACGCTGACTCCGCGGCGGGCCGCCGAGGTCGGGCTGGCGATCCTCGACGTACTGCGTTCCGCGCACCGCGAGGGCATCCTGCATCGCGATGTGAAGCCGTCCAATGTGCTGATCGGCGCGGACGGGCGTGTGGTGCTCACCGACTTCGGTATCGCGCAGGTCGAGGGCGACCCGTCGATCACCTCGACCGGCATGCTCGTCGGCGCCCCTTCGTACATCTCGCCCGAGCGCGCCCGTGGCCACAAGCCCGGGCCGGCCGCCGACCTCTGGTCGCTGGGAGGCCTGCTGTACGCGAGCGTCGAGGGCTGCCCGCCGTACGACAAGGGTTCCGCGATCGCGACGCTGACCGCCGTGATGACCGAGCCGCTCGACCCGCCGAAGAACGCGGGCCCGCTGGAGGAGGTCATCTACGGCCTACTCGCCAAGGACCCCGATCAGCGTCTCGACGACGCGGGCGCACGGGCGTTGCTCATCGATGTATTGCACGCGCCCGAGGCGCCGGAGCGGGTCGCCGAGCCGGAGCCGTCGCCCGAGGCCACCCGGGCCATCGCGCTGCCGCCGCTCCCCCCGAAGCCGCCGGAGGCGACGCCGAAGGACCCCGCGGCCGACCGGGTGCGCGGTGCGCTGCGCTCCGTACGGAACGCGGCGGCGGCCGCGAAGCCGGAACAGAAGCCGAAGCCGCGGCTCACGCCGCAGGCACCCGCCGCGCGGCCCGCGCCGGCGCGGGCGCCGCTCACCGATGTGGTGCCGCGCCGCACGCTGGTGATCATCGCGGTCCTCGCCGCGCTCGCCGTGCTGTCCACCGTGCTCTATCTGACGCTGGGCGGCGACGACAAGGGCGGCAAGGGCAAGCCCAAGGGCGACAAGTCCGCTTCGGCCGGGGCCACGAACGGCGGCAACGGCAAGGGCACGGACGCCGGCACGGGCACCGGTAAGGGCAAGGACACGGGCACGGGCGGCGGCAAGGACGACACCGGCGGCAGCGGCGCCGCGTCCGGGCAGCCGTCGGGCAAGCCCAGGACCGACGACTCCGCGGGCGGGAACGGGCTGCCGGCCGGGTACGCGTTGATGTCCAACGACCAGTTCCACTTCACCATGGCGATGCCCAAGGGCTTCAAGCTCACCGGCATCGCGGGTGAGAACTCCGGCGGGATTTTCAGCGCCGGCGGTGGATTCCCGCGCATCCAGGTCGACTTCAACCCCAGCCCCAAGGACGACGCAGCCGCTGCCTGGAATGCGGCGATGCCGGGGACCGCAGGCAGCAGCAGTGGCTACAAGCACCTCGGGATCCGCGCGGTCCAGTACAACGGCTATCCGACCGTCGCCGACTGGAAGTTCGAGCGCAATCAGGACGGCAAGCGGGTACGGATCCTCAACAGGGGCTTCAGGGTGGACTCCACGCACGGCTACTCGATCATGATCACGTGTGTGGCGAGCGAGTGGGGGAGCGCGGAGTGCGAGACGCTGCGCAAGACGGCGTTCGCCACATTCAAGCCCAAGGACTGAGCAAGGCCACGTATCGTGAGAGCGCGCGGACGGTACGCAGCCGCGAGGGGTCGTAAGAGGCCGTCAAACGACCGGAATTGACGGTTTGGTGTCGGCCTCCGGGACCAGCCGGGGGACAGCGCGCTCGTGGGGAGGCGTCGTGGACGACTATGCGGGACGGGTGCTCGCCGACCGCTACCGCCTGCCGCTGCCGCCTTCCGACGCGTACGAACTGGTCGAGACCCGCGCGTTCGACACCTACAGCGGACAGGAAGTCCTGGTGCGGCAGGTGCCGTTACCGGAGGTCGTGGACGCGGAGGTGCTCGACTCGGACGGCATGGCCGGGGCCGCGGTACCAAGGAGAGCCCAGGGGCGCACGACGCGACGGCCCACGGACCCGGCGGTGCGGCGGGCCATCGACGCGGCGCAGGCCGCGGCACAGATCCCCGACCACCCGCGCCTGGACCAGGTCTTCGACGTCTTCGCGGAGGGCGGCTCGCTCTGGATAGTGAGCGAACGCGTCGCGGCCCGGCCGCTGGCGGCGCTCCTCGCGGAGAAGCCGCTCAGTCCGTACCGCGCGGCCGAGGTCGCCTCCGATGTGCTCACCGCGCTCCGTGTGCTGCACGCGCACGGCTGGACCCACCGGAACATCACCGTCCGCACAGTGCTTGTCTGCGACGACGGGCGCGTGGTTCTGACCGGACTTGCGTCCGGCGCGGCCGAGGAGGCGCTCTGCGGATACGCCCCGGTGCCGGCGCCGCCGGAGGAGAGTGACCAGCAGGACGAGGTTATTGAAGCGGAGTTGGAGCCACTGCCGGCGGCGGGAGTTCCCGCATCGCCGGGGCGGGCCGCGCTGGAGACCGCCCGCTCGGAAGATGCGGACGACGAGGCGGATGCGGACGACGAGGCGGATGCGGATGTCGCGGTGGATGCCGAGGATGACGGTCCGTACGAGGCTTCGCCCGCAGCACCGGTCGCGCTGCCGGGCAGCGGGGCCCGCGGTGGTGTGCCGGATGTCCGCGCCGCCAGGGCGGGCGCGATCGCCGCGTATCGCGCGGGCGCCAGGGCGGCTGCACGCGTCAGCGAGAACCAGCGCCAGGACGAGGGGCCGGGCGATCCGGTGGACCGCCCGGTGCAGACCGGCTACGACCCGGACTGGTGGGCCCAGCGACCGGGCGACCTGCGCCCTGCCATCGATGTGGACGACATCGACGACGACGAGGACGACGGGGAGGACGAGGGCGGCTGGTATCCGGACGACGGCTCTCGCGGTCCCGGCCACGCCCGGCTGGCCGGGACGTGGCACGACGGGCCGTTCCCGGGCAGTGAGGGACCCGGACCCGTACCCGCGGGCGGCAGCGGCATGCCCGCCGGTGGCAGGCCCGTACATGGAGTCCCCACAGGTGCCGGGCCCGCCGACGGTGAACTGCCGTACGGTGTGCGCCGGGCGGCACCGGACAGCGGCCATCGCTCCGACCGCGACCGCTCAGACCGCTCAGGCCGCTCCGGACGCTCCGGACGCTCAGACCGCTCCGAGCGCGACCGCTCCGGTGGCAGCCCTTACGGCGGTGCCCCTCCCGCGCTGCCCGCCCCCCGGCCGCCCGGAGGCGGACGCGCCCCGCAAGGCAGCAGCGACCCCTACCGCGCCCGGCCCGCCCGGCCCGCCCTGCCCGGCGCCCGCTCCGGCGCCCCGTCCGGCCCCCGGCCCGCCGCCCCCGCCGCAGGCAGCAGCGGGAGTTGGGAGCACGGCGGTGGCGGGGACGCGCTGCGCGCAGACGCCCAGCGGCAGCCCGTCGTGGCCGGCAGCAGCGCCCCCACCGGGCGTTGGGACGAGATCGTCGCGAGCGGCGGCGCCCCCGCGTACCGCGGCCCCGCCACGCCGCTCGCCGCCGAGCGCGCCCGGCAGGCGCGCATCGCGGTCGTCGGCGCCGTCACCGAGCGATGGGCGCCCGAACAGGCCGGACCAGTCCACGAGAACTGGCAGTTGGCAGCCCCGGTCGGCCCCTCGACCGATCTGTGGGCGCTCGGTGCGCTGCTCTACCGGGCCGTGCAGGGCCATGCCCCGTACCCCGAGGAGAGCGCCGTCGAGCTGGTCCAGCTCGTCTGCGCCGAGCCGCCCGCGTTCGCCGAGGAGTGCGGTCCGCTGCGCCCCGTCGTCGAGTCGCTGCTGCGGCAGGACCCCACCGAGCGCCCGGACTTCGAGGAGCTGCGCGGCTGGCTGCGTTCGCTCGTACGGTCCGCGCCCGAGCCCGAGGCCGGTATGGACGTCGTGCCGCTGCCGGCGAGCGCCGTCGACGGCACGCGGCTGCCCGTCGTTCGCCGCCGGGGCGAGCTGGTGCGCAAGCGCCGCGCCGGCTCGGCCGAGGTGGTCCACGGCCGCCATCGCCACGCGAAGTCGAAGCGGGAGCGGCGCGGACGCGGCGAGCACCGGCCGCGGGCGCTCGGCCGCACCCTCCTGGTGCTGATCCTGGTCGTCCTGGTGGCCGCCGTCGCGTACGCGGTGCTGTTCATGCCGAAGTCCGGCCAACAGCAACAGGACCAGCCGCTGCCCAAGACCGGCGCCCGCCCGCCGGCCGGCAGCCCCAGCCCGGACCGCACCGCCCCGGGCACCCCGCCCGCGACCTCAACCGGCAGCCCCGGGAGTGCCCAGCAGCCGCAGACCTCGGCCCCGGCCGGGAAACTCCCGGACGGCTATGCGCTGCGCAAGGACCCCGAAGGCTTCCAGATCGCCGTCGACAAGACCTGGCAGCGCCGTTCCATCAATGACAGCGGCCAAGTCCGCTACACCGACGGAATCTTCACACTGATAGTCGTCCCCGGCCGGGACCCCGTGAAGACCAACGGCAACGACCCGCTGGCATACCAGCGCGACAAGGAGCGCGAGCTCCAGCCGTTCCGGGACTCCTCCTGGGCCGGGGCGACCGGGCTGCGCCGTATCGACGTCGGGCAGCAGGCCATGGCAGAGGGCCAGTTCACTTGGCAGGACAGCAGCGGCCGTGAGGTCTATGTACGCAACCTCGCCCTGATCGTCGACGGCAGCTATCACGTCATCCAGGTGATCGGCCCTGAGGACCGGCGGGACAAGGTGACGGAGGCCTACCAGGAAGCCACGAACGCCTACCGCGCGACCCGTTAGACAGCTGGACACCTGCCGTACACCCGTTAGCGGGCGTTTTGGCTGTCGTTGCGCAGAGTCACAAGCATCACAGTGAGGTCACTTGAGCCATCCGAGGTTCCGCGCCCGTACTTCACCTCCGTAACCTGTGATCCCAAGGAAACGGGGCGGGGGACGTGGAACACTCTCAGAGCACGGGCGCGGGTCTCTTGCTCGCCGGGCGTTACCGGCTGAGCGAGACGATCGGCACCGGCGGCATGGGCAAGGTCTGGCGCGCACACGACGAGGTGCTGCACCGGGTCGTCGCGGTCAAGGAGCTGACGGCGGGTCGGTATGCCTCCGAAGCCGACCGGATCGTCCTGCATGCCCGCACTCAGAAAGAGGCCCGGGCCGCCGCCAGGATCAGCCACCCCGGTGTCGTCACCGTCCATGACGTACTCGAGCACGACTCGCGCCCCTGGATCGTCATGCAGTACGTCGACGGGCCTTCGCTCGCCGACGCGGCCAAGGAGTCCGGACGGATCCAGGCGCTCGAGGCCGCCCGCATCGGGCTGCACGTGCTGCGTGCGCTGGGTGCCGCGCACGCCGCCGGTGTGCTCCACCGGGACGTCAAACCCGCCAACATACTGCTCAACCGCGACGGCCGGGTCCTGATCACCGACTTCGGCATCGCCGCGATCGAGGGCGACTCGACGATCACCCGCACCGGGGAAATAGTCGGATCCATCGACTACTTGGCTCCCGAGCGGGTGCGCGGCGCCGATCCGGGGCCCGCTTCCGACCTCTGGTCACTGGGCGCGACGCTCTACACGGCGGTGGAGGGCGAGTCGCCGTTCCGTCGCTCCTCGCCGCTCTCCACCATGCAGGCGGTGGTGGCCGAGGAGCCGCGCCACCCTGAGTCGGCCGGTCTGCTCACGCCCGTGATCATGGAGCTGCTGCGCAAGGACCCCGCCGCCCGCCCTTCGGCCGCCGAGGCCGAACGGATGCTGCTGGCGGCGATGGACGGCCGCGGGCCGGCCGCGAAGCAGCCGCAGGTGCCCACTCAGCGGATGACCCAGCGGAACGTGCGGCCCGAGACCGCAAGGATGCCCGCGCCCACGCGGCCCGCACCTGTCCCGGCCCCCGCCAACACCAGTACCAACGCCAACACCAACACCACCGCTTCGGCGTCGGCACCGCGGCGCGGCGGCCGACTGCGCATGGCGGCAATCGTCGTCGTACTCGCCGCCGTCGTCGGCGGCGGTGCGGGACTGGCCGCCATGAAGTACGCGCCCGGGAAGAGCGGCTCGGAGAGTACGGGCACCCAGTCGACCCCGGACACCTCCCCGTCGGCGTCCGCACCGTCCGGCTGGCACCGCGTCGACGACCCCGAAGGCTTCAGCCTGCTGGTGCCGGTCGGCTGGAAGCGCCAGACGGACGGCGACCAGATCGACTACACGCCCGACAACGGCCGTCACCGCATCCGGATCAGCAGCGACACCTCGCCGGACTTCGAGAATCCGTACATGCACATGCTGGACATGGAGAAGAGCGTCAAGCGTCTGCCCAAGTACCAGAAGGTGAAGCTGCGCCCCAACACCTTCCGCGACCATACGAACTCCGCGCTCTGGGAGTTCTCCTGGACCGAGAAGACGGACTTCCCGGGCAAGCGGCGGGCCATCGACCAGATCTACTACGAGGACGACGGCACGGAGTACGCGCTCTATATGTCGGGCCCGGCCGAGGACTGGGCGACGACCCGCGAACAGTTCGACACCATGCTCGGCGGCTGGCAGCCTCCGGCATGATGGACGCAGGCTGATCGAGAGGGAGTTGCGTGTCCGAGGAATCGCGGCTGATCGCGGGCCGCTACCGGCTCCTGGATCGGCTTGGGCGCGGGGGCATGGGCACCGTGTGGCGCGCGGACGACGAGCTGCTGGGCCGTCGTGTCGCCGTCAAGGAGCTTCATCCCGACGACGGGAACTCCGGCCGTCCGGCGTCTCCGTACACGTCGGCGGCCGCACCCCTGCGCGAGGCCCGCGCCGTCGCCCGGGTCAAGCACCCGCATGTCATCGTCGTCCACGACGTGGTGGTGGACGACGGACTCGCGTACATCGTCATGGAACTGGTCGACGGCGGCTCGCTCGCCGAACGGATCTCCCGCCGGGGTCCGGTCGATGTGGCGGAGGCGGCGCGGATCGGGCTCGCGCTGCTCGGCGCGCTGCGTGCGGCGCACGGGCTCGGGGTGCTGCACCGGGATCTGAAGCCCGCCAACGTACTGCTGGAGGAGTCCACCGGGCGGGTCGTCCTCACCGATTTCGGCATCGCGCACTTCGCCGGGGCCACCACGATCACCGAGTCGGGGTCGTTCGTCGGATCGCCGGAGTACACCGCGCCGGAGCGGATGTCGGGCGACACGGCCGGTCCCGAGTCCGATCTGTGGTCGCTCGGTGTGCTGCTGTGCGCGGCGCTCAGCGGTGAATCGCCGTTCCGCCGCGACTCCTTGGGCGGCATTCTGCACGCCGTCGTCGAGGACGAGATCCGTCCGCCCGCGCAGGCGGCCCCGCTGCGGCCCGTCGTCATGGGGCTCCTCGAGCGGGACCCGGAGCGCCGGCTCGGTGCGACGGAGGCGGAGGATCTGCTGCGTACGTACATCACGACGGGCTCGCTGCCGGTGGTCGCGCCGCAGTACACACCCACCCGCCAGGACACGCCGCCCGCGTCCTCGCCCCGGCAGCCGGTCGCCGTGCCGACGTCCGCGCCCCGCCGCCGTGCGCCGCTCCTGGTCGCCGCCGCCCTGGTCGCCGCGCTGGCCGGAGCGGGAGGGGCGGCCGCGGTGCTGCTGCAGGACGACGGGCCGGGCGGCGCACAGGCCGGAAGAACGCCGAACCCTACGGCCGGGAGCAGTACGCCGCCGGTACGCACCGCACAGTCACCCGCCCCTGGCGCGAAGCCGACCCCCACGGTGACCGTCACCACCTCTGCCGCCGGCGCCGCCAACAGGCCGGTGGCGCCGGACGGTTACCTCACCGTGGCCGACCCGGACGGGTTCGCGCTCGCCGTCCCCGAGGGCTTCGTCCGCTCCGAGGACGACAAACGGGTCTACTTCATGGCGCCCGACAAGAGCATCAGGATCGGCGTCCGGGTGCAGAACCCCGCCTCCGACGGGCCACTCGGCACGATGCGACGCTCGGACGCCGACGGTTCGAACACCAACCCCGGCTACCGCGACGGCAAGGTCACCCCGACCACGCACAACGGACTGTCCGCCGCGCTCTGGGAGTTCACCTGGAACGGCTACTCCCAGGCCGAGGGGCCCCGGCACACGTACGACATCTGCTGGGACGAGGACGGCACGATGTACGACATCTGGGTCTCGGCGCCGGTCGGCCGACTCGACGAGGCGCGACGGCACTTCGACACCGCGCTCGACTCCTTCACGCCGCACAGATGACGCGCGGACACGGTCACGGGTCTGCATCCGCTCCGCTGGGCCGGTGGTATCCACATCCACTTATGGCCAGGATGTGAGCATGACCAACGATGGGGGACGGGCGAACGAGCCCACCAGCTATGGACTCCGGCCGCCGAACGCCGCGCAGGTGCCGTCGCAGAGCGGCGCGTACCGGCCCACGCAGGCATCCGAGCTGCCCGGTTCCGGCTCTGGAGATGCCTCCGGTTCCGGTTCGGGCGCCGGCGTCGGTTCGGGCGCCGGGACCGATCCCGAGGTGGGCCGGCTGATCGGCGGTCGCTACCGCCTCGTCTCGCGCCTCGGACACGGCGGAATGGGCACGGTCTGGCGGGCCCGCGACGAGGTCGTGGACCGCGACGTCGCGGTCAAGGAGCCACGCCTGCCGGACCATGTGAACGCGCGCGAGCGGGACAAGGTCTATCTGCGGATGCAGCGTGAGGCGCGCGCCGCGGCCCGGATCGACCACCCTTCCGTCGTCACCATGCACGACGTGGTGATCGAGGACGCCAAACCGTGGATCGTCATGGAGCTGGTGCACGGCCAGTCGCTCGCCGACCGGCTGCAGGACGGGACGCTCGACGTTCGTGAGGCGGCCAGGATCGGTCTCGCCGTACTCGGCGCGCTCTCCGCGGCCCACGAGGCCGACGTGCTGCATCGCGATGTCAAACCGGACAACGTCCTGCTGGGGCGCGGTGACCGGGTCGTACTGACCGACTTCGGTATCGCGCAGGTCGAGGGCGAGCAGGGGCTGACGGAGACCGGGGCCTTCGTCGGGTCGCCGGAGTTCATCGCGCCGGAACGGGTGCTGGGTCAGCAGCCGGGTCCCGAGTCGGATCTGTGGTCGCTGGGTGTGGTGCTGTACGCGGCGGTCGAGGGCATGTCCCCGTACCGCCGCTCCAACAGCCCCGCGACGCTGCAGGCGGTGCTCTCCGCCGAGCCGCAGACGCCCGCTCGCGGTTCCGGGGCCTTCGGCACGCTGGTGATGCAACTGCTGCGCAAGGACCCGGCGATGCGGCCGGACGCCGCGGAGATCCGGCAGACGCTGGAGTCGGTGGCGCGGCCGCCGCAGGTCCCGCTCGATGCGACGAGGCTTCTGGCGGGCGCCCCCGGCCAGGGCGCCGGCAGTCCGGCCGGGCGTGGGAGCCGGTGGGTGCCGCCGGTGCTGCAGGGCAACCGGCCGGCGCAGTTCGGTCTCGGCGGCGGGGTGCTCGCGGTGGCTGTCGCCCTGGTCCTGATCTTCGCCGATCCCTTCGGTGGCGACGGGATCCCGGAGGGCTGGGAGGTCCGCCCGGACCGTGAGGTCGTCTCGGCGAACATCGCCGTTCCGGCGGAGTACGAGCGGGTCGAGGGCGACGGCGGCAACAGCGTCACCTACTGGGATCCGAGCGGTGTCTTCCAGGTCTACATGGAGCGCATCGAGACCAAGACCGTGGAGGGCGAGCTCAAGCCGGAGGCCGACGCCTGGCGGCAGTACTACGAGAAGGGCGGCAAGGACGGCACCGAGATCAAGGACCAGGAGGTGAGGTCCTCGTCCACGACGCAGCAGGGCAGGAAGGCGTTCGACACGCTTGTCGACTATGTGCAGTTCAGCGACTCGAACGACGACCCGATCCGGTACCGCTGGCACGAACGCCTCGTCGGCACGGGCAAGGGCGCGGACGAGGTCTACTGGCGGCTGCGGGTGGCCGGGCCCGCGGAGGGCTGGGCGGCGAGGGAGGGCACCAAGCTCTTCGACGGGGTCGTCAAGCATCTGAAGATCCAGGATCTGTGAGCCCGGCGGGGCAGCCGGAGCCGGCAGACGGGGGCGACGGCAACAGGGGCGACAGCAACACGAGTGACGGCGGCAGGGGCGAGGGCGGCAGCGGTGGGGGCCGGCTGATCGGCGGCCGATACCGGCTGACCGTACCCGTCGGGTCCGGCGGCATGGGCACGGTCTGGCAGGCGCGCGACGAACTCGTCGGCCGCGACTGCGCGGTGAAGGAGCCACGGCTGCCCGGCGATCCCCGCGAGCCGTCCCAGCAGCGGCTCTACGAAAGGCTGCGGCGGGAAGCCAGGGCTGCGGCCCAGGTCGAGCACCCGGCGGCCGTGGCCGTCCACGATGTCGTGATGGACGGCGGACTCCCTTGGATCGTCATGGAGTTGATCCGCGGCGAATCGCTCCATGAACGGCTCAAGCGCGGTTCGCTGCCTCCGGCAGAGGCGGCACGGATCGGGCTCGCGGTGGCGGGCGCGCTGGGCGCGGCGCACACGAAGGGGATCGTCCACCGCGATGTGAAGCCCGCGAATGTGCTGCTCGGCCCGCACGGCCGGGTGGTGCTCACCGACTTCGGTATCGCGCGGATCCAGGGCGAGGAGCCGCTGACCGTGAGCGGTGAGTTCGTCGGCTCGCTCGAATTCATCGCGCCGGAGCGGATGTCGGGCGTCACGGCCGTTCCGGAGTCGGATCTGTGGTCGCTGGGTGTGCTGCTGTACGCGGCAGTGGAGGGCTGGTCGCCCTTCCGCCGTACGACCCTGGAGTCGACGCTCGCCGCCATCCTCCAGGCCGAGGCCCCGAAGCCGGTCCAGGCGGGCCCGCTGGCGGAGTTGATCGTCCGCCTGCTCTCGAAGGTCCCGGAACACCGGCCGTCCGTCGACGAGGTGGAGAGGGAACTTGCGGCGGTCGCGGAGGGCAGCGCGTCGACGCTGCGGCCACCGGCCCCGGCGGAGACCGAGAGCCCGCCGACCCCGCCGGAGACCGAGAACCGGCCGGAGGCGGCGTGGCCGGGGTCCGAGGTGGACTGGCCCGTGGCCGGGTCCACCGGAGCGGGCCGGCTGCCGGGAAGGCGGGAGGCCCAGCAGGCGGCTACGGACGACTCCGGCCCGGTCTACGCCGACGCCGACTCCGACTCCGACTCCGGGACCGTACGGCTCGGAGGCCGCACATCCGCCCCGTCGGCCGCTCCCGACCCCTCGACGCCACCAAGGCCCCCGGCCCGCGCCCGCGCCCGTGTCGCGCTCGCCGCAATCGCCGGTGCCGTCGCCGTCGGTATTGCGGTCTGGGCGTACGTACCCGCCTCCCCGGACACCGGCAACGACAAGCGCGCCGGCGCATCCACCCGTACCACCCCGCCGCCGATGGAGACCCCGGAGGCATGGCAGACCTGGCGGCCCTACCTCGAGTCCCGGCTCGACGCGGAGATCTCCGTCCCCTCCACGTACACACGTGAACCCGTCACCTCCGAGGCCGAGCTCGCGAAGGACAAGCAGATCACCTTCGAGGAGCGCGGCAATCCCGTCTGGGTCGAGCTCAAGCGCGCCGGCAAGGCGAAGGACACGGCCGTCCAGTGGGCGCGGGGGGAGCTGAAGTGGCTGACGGACGGCGGCCCGCGCGCGGGTGGGTTCACCGCGTCCGAGGCGAAGGGCACCGTCGTGCCGGCCAACCACCACGGCGTCGACGCGGCCCTGCTCGACGTGACGTACTTCGCGCAGGAGGGCGACACCGCGCGTCCCGTCCACCGCCTGGCGTTCTACGTCGTCACCGAGGCCGGCGAGCGCTACACGGTGCTCGTCGAGATGCCCAAGGGCGGCAGGGAAGAGGCGGCCGGGCAAGATCTGTTCCGGGGCGTACGGAAGCGGTTGAAGCTCGGAAAAGCCGAGACAAGCCCCTGATCAGGCCTTATCTGCCAGTGATCGCTGGCGCGATGGTGAGGGCCTGGTGAAAAGCCGTTACCGACGGGTACCCAAAGTTCCGGATGCGGCATACTCTCGCCCCCATGACGGACTCGCAGGCCCCCGCCGCCGCCCCCGGCACCAACCCGACAGCCGCCACGCCGGCCGGTGCGCGCACCGCAGCCGATGTGGTCACCCCCGAGGTGGTCGCCCAGCTCACCCGTGGTGTGGTCGGCTCCGGCCGTACCGCCAACCACACCCCGTTCACCGGGGAGAAGCTGGCGGACCTGCCCGAGTCCACCCCCCAGGACGTGGCGGAGGCCTTCGAACGCGCCCGCGCCGCCCAGCCCGTCTGGGCCGCGACGCCGGCCCGCGCCCGCGCCGCCGTCCTGCTGCGCTTCCACGACCTGGTCCTGGAGCGCCAGGCCGAGGTCCTCGACCTCATCCAGCTGGAGACCGGCAAGGCCAGGCTGCACGCGCACGAAGAGGTCCAGGCCGTCGCCGTCGCCGCCCGCCACTACGGCCGCAAGGCGCCCGCCTATCTCAAGCCCAAGCGCCACACCGGTGTCGTTCCCGTCCTCACCAAGACCACCGAACTGCGCCAGCCGCGCGGGGTCATCGGCCAGATCGCGCCCTGGAACTATCCGTTGGAGCTCTCCGTCGGCGATGCGCTGCCCGCGTTCGTCTCCGGCAACGCCGTCGTGATGAAGCCCGACACCGAGACCGCGCTCACCGCGCTGTGGGCCCGCGATCTGCTCATCGAGGCGGGCCTGCCCGCCGGTGTCTTCCAGGTCGTCCTCGGCGAAGGGCCGGTCGTCGGCCCCGAGGTCGTCAAGCACGCCGACTATGTCTCCTTCACCGGCTCCACCCGCACCGGCCGCGAGGTCGCCCAGGGCGCCGCGGCCCGCCTGGTCGGTGTCTCCCTCGAACTCGGCGGCAAGAACGCCATGCTGGTGCTGAAGGACGCGGACATCGAGAAGGCCGCGGCCGGAGCGGTACGCGCCTGCTTCTCCTCCGCCGGCCAGCTGTGCATCTCCATCGAACGGCTGTACGTGCACGAGTCGATCGCCGACGCGTTCGTGGAGCGCTTCGCCACCCGTACGAAGGCGATGCGCCTCGGCAAGTCCCTCGCGTACGGCGCCGACATGGGCTCGCTCGTCGGCGAGCGCCAGCTGGAGACCGTCACCCGCCATGTCGAGGAGGCAGTCGCCAAGGGCGCGACGCTCGTAGCCGGCGGCGTCGCCCGCCCCGACATCGGCCCGCTGTTCTACGAGCCGACCATCCTCGACGGCGTCGAGGCGCCGATGGCCGTCTGCACCGAGGAGACCTTCGGCCCGGTCGTCTCGATCTACCGCTTCACGGACGAGGACGAGGTCGTCGAGCAGGCGAACGCCACTCCGTACGGGCTGAATTCGAGCGTATGGACCAAGGACGGCAAGCGCGGCCACGCGGTCGCGGCGAAGCTGCGCACCGGCACGGTCAACATCAATGAGGGCTACGCCCCGGCGTACGGCAGCGTGCAGTCCCCTATGGGCGGCATGAAGGACTCCGGCCTCAGCCGGCGGCACGGCTCCGAGGGCATCCTCAAGTACACCGAGGCACAGACCGTCGCCCAGCAGCGACTGATGCCGCTGGGGCCGTCCTTCGGTATGGACGACGAGAAGTACGCCGCGTTCATGAGCCTCAGCCTGAAGGCGATGAAGGCCCTGCGCCTGCGCTAGTTTCCGCTGTTTTCGTACGAGGAGAGCCATGTCCCAGGTACCCCCTGCCCAGAATCAGGCCGCCGAGAGTGACGAACAACTGCTCTCCGAAGCGGTCTCCGAAGCGGACTCCGACCAGGCCTTCGACCCGGCGTACGACTACGACGTCGTCGTCGTCGGCTCGGGCTTCGGCGGTTCGGTCACCGCGCTGCGGCTGACCGAGAAGGGCTACCGGGTCGGGGTCCTGGAGGCGGGCCGCCGCTTCACCCGCGAGACCCTGCCCAAGAATTCCTGGGACATCAAGAACTATCTGTGGGCGCCCCCGCTCGGCCTGTACGGGATCCAGCGCGTGCATCTGCTCGGCAAGGTGATGGTGCTGGCGGGCGCGGGTGTCGGCGGCGGCTCGCTCAACTACGCCAACACGCTGTACGTACCGCCCGCTCCCTTCTTCGAGGACCCGCAGTGGAAGGACATCACTGACTGGCAGGAGGAGCTGTCGCCGTACTACGACCAGGCCAAGCGGATGCTGGGCGTACGGCTCAACCCGACGATGACCCCCTCCGACGTACATCTCAAGGCGACGGCGCAGGCGATGGGTGTCGGCGACAGCTTCCACATGGCCCCGGTCGGCGTCTTCTTCGGCGACGGCGAGGACGCCGACGGTACGTCGAAGGCCGGTCCGGGCTCGACGGTTGAGGACCCGTACTTCGGGGGCGCGGGCCCGTCGCGCAAGGCGTGCACCGAGTGCGGCGAGTGCATGACGGGCTGCCGGCACGGCGCGAAGAACACCCTCAACGAGAACTACCTCTACCTGGCCGAGAAGGCCGGGGCCGTCATCCACCCGATGACGACGGTCGCCTCGATCAGCGAGGACCCGGAGGGCGGCTTCCACGTCACGACGGTCCCGACGGACGCCCGCAAGAAGGCCGAGCCGAAGCTGCTGAGGGCCGGGCGCGTGGTCGTGGCGGCGGGCACGTACGGCACCCAGACCCTGCTGCACACCATGAAGGACCAGGGCCTGCTGCCGCATATCTCGGACCGGCTCGGCGAGCTGACCCGTACCAACTCCGAGGCGATCGTCGGCGCCCAGACCGACAACCGCCGCTACCGCAAGCGGCATGGCGTGGACAAGGTCGACTTCACACGCGGAGTGGCTATCACGTCCTCGGTCCACCCCGACGAGAACACCCATATCGAGCCGGTCCGCTACGGCAGGGGCTCGAACGCGATGGGTGCGATGACGATCCTCCAGGTTCCCTACAGTGCGCGGGCGCGGGTCGCCGGCTGGTTCGGCAATATGGCCAGGCACCCCTGGCTCGCGGCTCGCGCGCTCTCCAACCGCCGCTGGTCGGAGCGGACCATCATCGGGCTGGTCATGCAGTCGCTGGACAACTCGCTGACCACGTACCGCAAGCCGGGCGGCATCGGAAAGGGCCTGCTCACCGCCCGCCAGGGCCACGGCGCACCGAACCCGAACCAGATCCCCGAGGCGACGCGCGCGGCCTCGCTGCTCGCCGAGGAGATCAACGGCTTCGCGGGGTCCAACATCGGCGAGCTGATGGGCACCCCGCTGACGGCCCACTTCCTGGGCGGCTGCCCGATCGGCGCCTCGGCAGAGGAAGGCGTCATCGATCCGTACCACCGGCTCTACGGCCACCCGGGCATCTCGGTCGTCGACGGCGCGGCGGTCTCGGCGAACCTCGGTGTGAACCCGTCCCTGACCATTACGGCGCAGGCCGAGCGGGCGATGTCGTTCTGGCCCAACAAGGGCGAGGAGGACCCGCGTCCGGAACAGGGCGCGGCATACGAACGCCTGGCGGCGGTCGCGCCGAAGTCACCGGCGGTCCCGGAGGAGGCGTTCGGCGCGCTGAAGCTGCCGTTCCTGGGCATCCCGGCGGTCCCGCCGAAGAAGTGACCCGGCCTCCGTACGTCGTACGAAGGCCGGAGGTACGAAGGTCGGAACGCGCGAAGGCCGCTGCACCCCCCTCCGAGTGCAGCGGCCTTCTGGCGTGTGGGCCCGGTGTTACGCGGTGGCGTCGCCGCTGCGGCGGCGCTTCATCGCGAAGACGACACCGGCACCGGCGACGATGGCGATGCCACCGGCGATACCGACGGTCGGCAGCATGGAGCTGGAACCGGTCTCGGCGAGGTTGCCGGTGACCGGGATCTCCTTGGAGCCACCCTGCGGCTTGACGTCCTTCGGCTTCTCACCGCTCGGCTTGGCGTCGTCGACGTCGCCCGCGTTGCTGCCGGCCTTGAGAACGTCGAACTCGTAGAACTCGCTGTCCTCGAAGCAGTCGTCGCCCTTGTCGTAACCGCCGGCGGCGAGGGCGATGCCCTTGCCCGCAGGGGCCGCCTTGTCGATGCGAACGCGCAGCTTGATCGAGCGCTTCTCGGCCTTCTTGAGGTCGATCACGTCGAAGTAGAAGCCGTTGTTCATTCCGGAGAGGTTGCCGCCCGCCTTCCACTCACCGGACGACTTGTCGAAGTACTCGAAGTGCGCGTACTTCTCGATCAGGCGGTCCTGCTCGCCGCCGATCAGGTCGTCCTCGTACGAGGCGAAGGTGAAGAGACCGAAGTTCTCGATCTTCTCCTTGCTGTTGTTCTTGACGTCCAGGCTGAACTTCTTCCAGCCGCCGCCCGCGACGATCTTGTTCGGGAAGCCGGCGAGCTTCACGTCGACCGCGGACGCCTTGCACTCGAAGTCCGGGTCCTCGTCGCCCTCGCCCGGCTCGCTCGCGGTGGCGCTCGGCGTCGCGGCGGCCGAGCTCGCGGGGGTGCTCGGCGTCGCGGCGGGCGAGCTCGGGGTGTTGACCGGCGCGCTCGGCGTCGTGGCCGGGGTGCTGCTCGGCGCCTGCGACGGGGCGCTCGGCGACTCCGACTGGGTGGTGCTCGCCGTCTCGGTCGGCGTCGGCGACGGGTCCGCGAACGCGGCCGGAGCCGACAGGAGCGCGGCGGGTGCTATGACAGCGGTCGCTGCAGCGACGGCCATAGCGCGGCGAAGCTTCATTAAGACCTCAGTGAAGTCCGGCGTACCGCATGACGCGGCACGGAGTCTGGAGGGCCTACCGAGGTGGGGGTACACGGGTGAGGCCGTTGTTTCGCATGCATGACCTGTGACCAGGGTGAATGGTTGCCCTGGGACTCACAGAATCTTTATGTGACAGCCGTCACAAGCAACCTTCTCCTCCTGGCCCGGGTCGAACTCGTCGTGCCTTCCGTTCCCTTGCCGTCCCGCGGCAACTTCAGCACCCAGTGATGAGAGTCCCGATGAGACGTTTTGGCTTCGCTGCCTTCGCCGCGGTCTGCCTTGTGACACTGGCCCTGGGCGCAGCCGCGTGTTCGGGCGCAGGCGGCGACGGCGCAGGGAGCGCCGCACCCACGCCGTCTTCGTCATCGTCATCGCCGTCGACAACGCCGACGACCGCGCTCCCGACGCCGTCCGTGAGTCTTTCGCCCGGCAGCGATACGACCGCTACCCCCAAGACGAAGGCCGTGCCCGGCCTGACGGCGAAGCCGCGCAGGACGAAGGCGCCGGGCGGTCGGAGCAGCGGCGGCGGGCAGGCGTCGGCGTCGGCTGTGCCGCAGAATCCCAACCGCGGCTCCAACCCACCACCCGCGCCGCCGGCCCCCGAGCCGACGGCGGAGTGGAGCGACGCCAACTGGAAGCCGGGAGACCCGAACGCGACGAGGTAGCCCCGCGCGGGACAAGCAAGGGCCCCGCGGATGCATGATCCGCGGGGCCCTTGGCGGTCAGCACCGACGTCAGGGCAGCGCCGGTGCCGAGGTGCGGCGCCGGGGGGTAGCGCCGCGTGGGGAGGGTCGCCGACCCGGCGCACTTGGGGCGCACGAGTGGTATCGACCTTTGGCAATATGGCTGCGCAGAGTGGGGACGCGCTTGTCCTGCATCGTGCTGGACGGGCTGCGGCCTGCGCAACCGTTTCGACCGGATGCGGTCGGCCCCGGGCGTCCCCGGAGCCGACCGCCCTTGGGGTGACCGGGCTGCTGTCCCCTGCCGACCGGTCACGCGCGCTGGGGCGAGGTCCCACGACGTACTTGCAGTACGTCACACGCCCCAGCGGAGCCACGCGTGGTTTCCTTCATGACCCGCCCCTGGCTGGCACGGATATCGGTACCAACGAAGCCCCGGCGCGTGCAGTCACGCGCCGTACGGGTGAGAGTGCGCCCGAACTCAGGTCCGTGCGCGGATGTCTGCGCAGGCTCGGACACGGCCTCAGATCCGGCCCCGGCAGAGCTCGAGCAGCGTCATCGCGAGCGCCGTTCCCGGCTTTCCGAGCGCGTCGCGGAAATGGCCGAGAACCTCCATTTCGCGCGACAGACTCACCCGGCGGCCGCCGGAGGAGATCCGGGCTTCCTGGATGACGGCCGAGACGGCCATCCGTTCCTGGATCAGCCCGATGATCCGGTCGTCGAGCGTGTCGATGCGGCTGCGGGCGTCGCCGATGAGGGAAGCGGCCTCGTCGGTACGGGCTCCGGTGTCGGTGGTGACGGTCATGTGGGGCTCCTCGTCGGGGTCGGTGCCCCGGAGCGGCAAGGCCCGGAAATGACAGAACGCCCCGGGCCTTGTCGGCCCGGGGCGCCTGGGAAGTTGCTTGTCAGTGGCTCAAGCAGCTCGACCATGGCAGCCGGACGGGCCGGTGCCATAGGTAAAGACGAAGGTCAGCTGCTTGTGCATGGGTGGAGTATGGACCTCCCGCCGTCCGCGGCCAAAACCGGGTTCGGATGGTGAGACGAAAAGCGGGTCCGCCACGCCGGTAGAATCGACAAATACCGACCCCCTCCCACCGCCGGAAGGCCGCCACCCGTGCCAGCAGCACCCTCCGCCGCCCCCGACAGCAACGCTCCGGACGTCGTCCTCGTTGTTGACTTCGGCGCGCAGTACGCACAGCTCATCGCCCGCCGCGTCCGTGAGGCCCGGGTCTACAGCGAGATTGTCCCGTCCACGATGCCCGTGGCCGAGATGCTGGCCAAGAACCCGAGGGCGATCATCCTCTCCGGCGGCCCGTCCTCCGTGTACGCGGAAGGCGCCCCGCGCCTCGACCGCGCGATCTTCGAGGCCGGGGTCCCCGTCTTCGGCATGTGCTACGGCTTCCAGCTGATGGCCACGACGCTCGGCGGGACCGTCGACAACACGGGAGCGCGTGAGTACGGCCGTACGCCGCTGCATGTCTCCAAGACCGGCTCGACGCTCTTCGAGGGCACCCCGGCCGAGCAGCCGGTGTGGATGTCGCACGGCGACGCCTGCTCCGCCGCGCCGGAGGGCTTCACGGTCACCGCGTCCACGGACGTGGTGCCGGTCGCGGCCTTCGAGAACGACGAGAAGAAGCTGTACGGCGTCCAGCACCACCCCGAGGTGATGCACTCTACGTACGGCCAGCAGGTCCTGGAGCACTTCCTCTACCGTGGCGCCGGCATCGAGCCGAACTGGACCACCGGCAATGTCATCGAGGAGCAGGTCTCGGCGATCCGCGAGCAGGTCGGCACCAAGCGCGCCATCTGCGGTCTGTCCGGCGGCGTGGACTCCGCGGTCGCCGCTGCGCTCGTGCAGAAGGCCATCGGATCCCAGCTGACCTGCGTCTACGTCGACCACGGCCTGATGCGCAAGGGCGAGACGGAGCAGGTCGAGAAGGACTTCGTCGCGGCGACCGGCGTGCAGCTGAAGGTCGTCGACGCGCAGGAGCGGTTCCTCAAGGCGCTGGCCGGCGTGTCCGACCCCGAGGAGAAGCGCAAGATCATCGGGCGCGAGTTCATCCGGGTCTTCGAGCAGGCGCAGGCCGAGATCATCGCCGAGGCCGCGCATGGCGAGGACGTCGCCTTCCTCGTGCAGGGCACGCTCTACCCGGACGTGGTCGAGTCCGGCGGCGGCACCGGCACCGCCAACATCAAGTCCCACCACAATGTCGGCGGCCTGCCCGAGGACCTCGAGTTCGAGCTCGTCGAGCCGCTGCGCAAGCTGTTCAAGGACGAGGTCCGGATGGTCGGCCAGGAGCTCGGCCTGCCGGACGAGATCGTCCAGCGCCAGCCCTTCCCGGGCCCGGGCCTGGGCATCCGTATCGTCGGCGAGGTCACCAAGGACCGCCTCGACCTGCTGCGCGAGGCGGACGCGATCGCCCGCGAGGAGCTGACGGCGGCCGGTCTGGACCGTGACATCTGGCAGTGCCCGGTGGTGCTGCTCGCCGATGTGCGCTCCGTGGGCGTACAGGGCGACGGCCGCACCTACGGCCACCCGATCGTGCTCCGGCCCGTCTCGTCCGAGGACGCGATGACGGCGGACTGGACGCGGATGCCGTACGACGTGCTGGCGAAGATCTCGACCCGTATCACCAACGAGGTGGCGGACGTGAACCGTGTGGTGCTGGATGTGACCTCCAAGCCGCCGGGCACCATCGAGTGGGAGTAGCCCTCTCTGCAGGGTCAACGCCGACGCCGTCGCTCATTCGTTTGAGTGGCGGCGTTGTCGTATGGGCTGGGTACGCTGACCGTACGGCCCAGAATCCCGTCCATGGGAGGAACCATGACCGCTGAGATCGCGCACCCCTGGCCGGTGCCGCCGCAGGACGGTTACACCGTGGACGACCTGCTGACGCTGCCCGACCTCCCGCCGCACACGGAGTTGATCGACGGGAGCCTGGTTTTCGTGAGTCCGCAGCGGTATTTCCACAGCATCGTGATCGATCTGCTGGTGAACAGCCTGCGTCGCACTGTGCCGCCCGAGTTGAGGGTCGCTCGGGAGATGACTGTGGTGATCGACAAGCGCAACGGTCCGGAGCCGGACGTCTCTGTCGTACGCGCCGCGTCGGTGCGGAACCGGGGTCAGACACACTTCCAGGTCAGGGATGTGCTGCTCGCGGTCGAGGTGGTCTCCCCGGACTCCGAATCTCGCGATCACGACACCAAGCCGCACAAGTACGCCGCCGCAGGCATCCCGTACTTCTGGCGAGTCGAGATGGCCGGGGTGGACGACCATCCAGTCGTCCATGTCTTCGAGCTCGACAAGGAGACGCGCGCGTACACGCCGACCGGAACGTACCGGGACACGCTCAAGCTCTCCGTCCCGTTCGACATCGACATCGACCTCGCGGACATCAACAACCTCTAGCCCTTCTCCGACTTCTCCAGCTCGAAGTCGTCGAAGTGGAACCCGGGCGCCACGATGCAGGTGACCAGGACCGGTTCGGCACCTGCCGGGTCCGCCGACTGCCAGGTGCCCGCCGGGACCAGGAGCTGGGGCTGTTCGCCGGATTCGACCAAGGGACCCAGGGGCAGGGTCGTGACTTCGCCCGGCTCGCTGCCCGTGCCGCCGAGGTGCAGATTCAGCGGGCCGCCCCGGTGCCAGAGCCAGAGTTCGTCGGAGCGTACGCGGTGCCAGCGCGAGCTCTCGCCGGGGTGGAGCAGGAAGTAGATACCGGTCGCGTACGCGCGCGGGTCGGGGTAGCCCGGCGGTGTCGTCGAGCCGGCCGTCTTCCAGGTCTCCTTGAACCAGCCGCCCTCGATGTGCTTCTCGAGGCCGAGGAGAGAGACCAGCGGGGATGTCGGTTCGGTCATGGGCGCATTCTCGTGGAAGCCGTGCGAGGCGCGTGAAGTCTCTGGTCAGTTGCGGTACCCGAAGGTAGCTTCCCAGCCATGACTGAGACGCCCGCTCCGATCCCCGTCGAGCAGCTGCGGTTCGCCATGCCGCCCGTGCATGAGTCCGTCGTGGACGAGCGGGCGTACCGGAAGGAGCGGCTCGCCGGGGCCCTGCGGCTGTTCGGGCGTTTCGGGTACGAGGACGGGGTGTCCGGTCACATCACCGCACGGGACCCGGAGTTCACCGACTGCTTCTGGGTGAATCCCTTCGGCGTGCCGTTCGCGCATGTCGCCGCCGGTGATCTGATCCTCGTGAACGAGGAGGGGCAGGTCGTCGTGGGGCGGCACCACGTCAACCAGGCCGCGTTCGCCGTACACGCCCAGGTGCACCGCGCCCGGCCCGAGATCGTCGCCGTCGCGCACACCCACTCCGTACACGGGCGGGCACTGTCCGCGCTCGGCGAGCTGATCGAGCCGATCACCCAGGAAGCCTGCGGTTTCTACGAGGACCACGCCCTGGTCGACAAGTACACCGGAGTGGTCGTCGACGAGGAGGAGGGGCGGCGGATCGCCGATGCCCTCGGTGCGTACAAGGCCGTCGTCCTGCGCAACCACGGGCTGCTGACCGTAGGCGACTCGGTGGACGCGGCAGCCTGGTGGTTCATCTCCATGGAGCGCTGCGCGCAGGTTCAGCTCGCGGCGCGGGCGGCGGGCAAGCCCGTGCTGATCGAGCACCGGGACGCGGTCGCCACGCGCGAGCAGCTCGGCACCGATCTGGTCGCATGGATCAACTACCAGCCCCTGTGGCGGCAGATCAGCCGGGCCGAGCCCGACCTCATGCAATAGGGAGTGGTCAACCGGGCAATAGCGGATTCACCCGCTGTGGCCTCGGGCGCCGCGGCAGGCGCCCCTTCCGTACGGCACAATTCCCAGCAATCAAAGGGAAGTTCAGTCGGTGCGGGGCGGGGAAGGCGGCGTCGGTCGTGGCGGTGCAAGAAGCGGGACAGTGCGACGAATGTACGCACGGAGCGCGCGAAGGGCATCGGCGGGCAGTGGCAGCCTTCCTCGCCAAGCGGGACGAGCTGGCCACCGGGCAGGGATTACCGGTCGCTCTCTCGCACTCGCCGGTCGCCTCGCGCCAGTGGGTGTCGGACGAGCTGACGCAGTCGGCGCGCACCGTCGCCGATCGCAGCCGTGAGGCGGGCGAGGCCTGGCTCCACCTGGTCTGGTGCCGCACGCTGTTGGTCGTATGGGCCGGCCTCGCGGTCCTGGCGCTGGGGCAGACGGTGACCGCGATCGGCGCGGGCTGGACGGGCGCGCGTACGGCAGGGTTGCTCGCCGCGCTCACCGTCGGTGGGCTGCTGACCGGCGCGGCACGGCTGCACCGGTTGCGTGGCGGGCTTCTCGCGCCGCTGATCGGCGAGGACAACCGCCTCTCGACCTCGCGCGCGGTCGCCACGGCATGGGTGCTGCTCGCAGTCTTCGCCGTCCTTGTGCTGGCCCTCCAGCTGGCGTTGGCCTCGTCCGCCGCCCACCGGGACGCGCTGATCGAAGGGCTCGACCTGGCCCGCGGCGCAGGCATGCTCTCCGTCCTCGCGCTCGTGTGCGCGATCGCCGTCGTCGTACGCCGCGTGGTCGCCGTACGCGTCCTCGGCAAGCGGCTGCAGAAGGTGCGTGCCGACCGCCCGAGGCCGGCCGATCTGCTCTGTGACGACGCCGGCCGCGGCAGCTTCGCGGATGTGCAGTACGTGCTGGTGAGCGCCGCCGCGGTGATCTTCGCGTTGGTTCGGCTCGCCCGCCGGCCCGAGCAGCTGCCCGACCTGCCGTGGGGGCTCGCGCTGCTGGTCGCGGTCTCGGCGATGACGTACTTCGCCGGGAAGCACGCGGAAGGAG
This sequence comes from Streptomyces sp. NPDC060064, assembly GCF_042736455.1. Classification (NCBI taxonomy): domain Bacteria; kingdom Bacillati; phylum Actinomycetota; class Actinomycetes; order Kitasatosporales; family Streptomycetaceae; genus Streptomyces; species Streptomyces sp. NPDC060064. Next base: position 190,573 of record NZ_JBHWWF010000010.1, on the reverse strand, counting down.
GCCGGCCCGTCGTGTTCGCGGTCGTCCGGGCCCGTGAGGCCGGGGACCTGGACGCCCCGATCCGTACCGGCGACGACATCGAGATCCGCGGCGCCGGTTTCGTACCGCCGGGCGCCGGGGCCCCCGACCGGCTCGCCCGTATGGTCGTACGCATCGGCGCCGTCCATGTCCATGTCCCGCTGATCCCGGTCACCGGTGGTTTCGCCAACCCGACCGACACGGTGCTCACCGTGCCGGTCCCGGCGGAGGTCGAGCCCGGGCGGGTGGATGTGCAGGTGGTGACGGCATCGGGAGCGGAGAGCAACCGCTGCGCCATCGAGGTGACGGACTGACCGACGGGCAGGCTGTTGTCACAGAGTGAGCCGCACGTCTGGTGAGCCGCGCGGCTTCGTCGTACGTATGGTCAGTTGACGGGTCAACCGAAGGTGGGACCAGCGATGACACACACATATCGGACGACAGCGACCTACGGCACGGTCGACGGAGGCGGCGGACGCGGCGGCTGGCGGGAGCGGGCGGGACACTACGCCCTCCTGCCGCTGCGGATCTTCCTCGGCGTGACCTTCATCTATGCGGGCATCGACAAGCTCATGGACAGTCAGTTCATGGCGGCGAGCGGAGCCGGTTCCGTCGGCGACCTCATGCGCAGCGTGCGCGACACCTCCGCCGTGCCCGCCCTTGTCGATCTGGCGCTCAAGAACCCCGAGGGTTTCGGCTACGCCATCGCCTTCGGTGAGCTCGCCGTCGGCATCGGCACCCTCGTCGGACTGCTGGCCCGGCTGGCCGCGCTCGGCGGGGCGCTCATCTCGCTGAGCCTGTGGCTGACCGTGAGCTGGCAGACCGAGCCGTACTACTACGGCAACGACCTCGCCTATCTGATGGCCTGGCTGCCGTTGGTGCTGGCCGGGGCTCCGTTCCTCTCGCTCGACGCGCTGTTGGCCAAACGGCGGCGCCGGATGCCGTAGTACGTCAGGCTCACCGCCCCGGCCAGGAACAGACCGCCGAAAACGACCGGGAACACCACATAGAACGGTGTCTGCCAGGAGCCGGCCGCATCGCCCGCGTACAGCAGCGCTGCGGCCAGCACGGCGAGACCCGCGACCAGCTTGCCCGGCCGGAAATCGTGCCGGAGTTCACGACGCGGCACGGGTCACCTCCACCTGTCCGATGCCCACTTCGAGATCCAGATCCAGTGTGCCGGTCGGCTTCGCGCCGGCGGGCGGGGGCAGCGTCTGCCGCCGTTCCTGATCGGGTGAGACGTCGATGTCGTTCGCCGCGTCGTCGGGCAGACGGATATCGCCGAGGCCCGCCTGAGCCCACAGCTTCACCGTCGCGTTCTTCGGTACCACCACCTTGAGCTGACCCGCCGCGACCTCGGCCCTCGTCGACACCGTCCGACCCGCGGGGACGGCGAGAGAGGACAGGTCGAGCGTCGCGACTCCCGAGCCGAGCTCGTAGCTCGGCTGGACGGCGGCGACCGAGGCCGGCTTCCACTGCGTACGTGTCCACTCGGTGGTGATGTCCTTGGGCAGCGCCGCGGCTCCCGCCAGCAGTGCCGCCGTGATCACCGTCAGCATGATCGTTCCGAAGCCGGTTCGGCCGAGCAGCGAGCTGACCAGCAGACCCATCCCGAATACCGCCAGCGCGCAGACGAGCCCGATCTGCAGGCTCGTGCCCAGCGGTTGGCTGTCCCAGCTGGTCCCGGTGCCGAGCCCGCCCGCGAGGAGCGCGAGAAGGAAGACGGTGCCGCCGATTCCGCGCGGCCCGCGCACATACGCGGGAGCCGCGTTCGGCCGGCGCAGGCGCGGCGCCCCGGTTTCCGCCACCGCGCTCTCCGGACCCCACAGATAGCCGGTCGGCACCAGCCCCGTCGTGCCGTCCTTGACGATCGGGTCGCGCCACCACGAGGGCCTGTCGGTCACGGGCGGCGCCTTCGTCTCGGGCGGCGCCTCGGCCACCGCATGCGCCGTCGCCGCATCCAGCGGTACACCGTCGGGCGCGGTGAGACGGCGGCGCTGCGACCACACGGCGGCGCCCGCGACCGCGAGGGAAAGCAGCGCGGCGAAAGCGAGCGTCCCGCCGTTGCTCAGCATGGAGAGGAACACCCCGCAGCCGATGAGAGCGAGGAGTACGGCGGTGAGGGAAGCGCCGTCGACCCGGCCGGACAGCAGCCGGCGCGCCTCGTTCTCCTCCTCGTCCTCGAACGGGATCAGCAGCCAGGCGAAGCCGTAGAAGATCAGGCCGATGCCGCCGGTCACGGAGAGCACACCGATGACGATCCGGAATATCACCGGGTCGATGTCGCAGTACCGGCCGAGCCCGCCGCAGACACCGGCCACGACTTTCTGGCGGGGCGTGCGGCGCAACTGCTGCACCTCGGGCGGCGCCGGAGCGGGCTGCGCCTCCGGCTGCGCGTCGTGCGGCGCCGCCGGTGGTGGGGTCGGCTGAGTCATACGTACATGGTGACGGGCGCCGCGCTGTGATGGCACCCGCGCCGACCCTGGCCCTTCCCTGATATCGCACCCGGCTTTCAGGGTCGGTTTAAGGGACGACCCTGATACCGCGGCCTGTCCTTACATGTGACGATCGGGGCATGCCAGTCGCCTCGCCCCGACCCGCCGGTCCCTCCCGCGCCCCCGTGCCGGAGGAGCAGCCGATGCGCAAGCTGTACCGCAGCGCCGACGGCCGGATGCTCGGCGGCGTGGCGCGTGGGCTGGCCGGTCATCTGGGACTGCCGGTCATCTGGGTACGACTCGTCTTCCTCGGCCTCTTCATGGCCGACGGCCTCGGTGTGCTGCTGTACGCCGTCTTCTGGATCGTCGTACCCCTCGGCGTCGGCGGCAGGACCGCAGAGCCGCGCTCCGTCTTCGAGACCACGCCCGACGGCCGGCGGCGGCTGCGCAAGCCCGACAAGGGCCAGCTCTTCGCGATGGTCGCGCTGCTGGTCGGCGCCGCGGTCTTCGCCGGCAATGTCGAGATGGGCAGCAGCGCCAACCGCTATGTCTGGCCGATACTGCTGATCGGCGCCGGTGTGGTGCTGGTGTGGCGCCAGGCGGACAACGCCCGCCGCGCCCGCTGGGCCACACTGTCGACGGACAGCCGGCGCCGTCGGCTGCTGCAGCTGGGCCGGGCGCTCGCCGGTGTGGCGCTGGTCGGCATGGGCCTGACCGTCTTCATGGTGGTCCGCGGCTCGGCGGCCCAGCTCGGCAACGTACTGACCGCCGCGATCGCCGTCATCGCCGGTGTCGCTCTACTCGCGGGGCCGTGGCTGGTACGGATGACGCAGGACCTCTCGGAGGAACGGACCATGCGCATCCGGGCCCAGGAGCGTGCCGAAGTTGCAGCCCACGTCCATGACTCCGTACTGCACACCCTCACCCTGATACAGCGGAACGCCGACGACGGCGGCGAAGTGCGCCGCCTCGCCCGCGCTCAGGAGCGCGAGCTGCGGAACTGGCTCTACAAGCCGGAGGGGACGGGCAAGGACGAGGACGAGGAGCCGGACACGCTCGCCGAGGCGGTGAAGAAGGCCGCCGCCGAGGTGGAGGACAAGCACGGGGTCCCGCTGGAGGTCGTGGTAGTCGGCGACTGCCCGCTCGACGAGAAACTGTCCGCACAGATGCAGGCCGCGCGTGAGGCGATGGTCAATGCGGCCAAGTACGGTGGCGAGGGGGGCGCTGTCCAGGTCTACGCGGAGGTCGAGGGCCGTACGGTCTTCGTGTCCGTACGGGACAGGGGACCGGGATTCGATCCGGATTCGGTGCCCCAGGACCGGATGGGCGTAAGAGAATCGATCATCGGCCGGATGCAGCGCCACGGCGGAACGGCGCGACTGCGCTCGGTTCCCGACGGGGGCACCGAGGTCGAGCTGGAGATGGAGAGGGCGGGCGAATGACCGAGACCGAGGCTGCTGGAGAGACCACCGAGCGGCGTGTACGGGTCGTGCTCGTCGACGACCACCGGATGTTCCGTACCGGAGTGCAGGCCGAGATCGGCCAGACCGACCGCACCGGCGTCGAGGTGGTCGGCGAGGCCGCCGACGTCGACCAGGCACTCACCGTGATCACGGCGACCCGTCCCGAGGTCGTCCTGCTGGATGTGCATCTGCCGGGCGGCGGCGGGGTGGAGGTGCTGCGCCGCTGCGCCTCGCTGATGGCGGCCGCGGAGCATCCCGTACGGTTCCTGGCGCTGTCCGTGTCCGACGCGGCCGAGGATGTGATCGGGGTGATCCGGGGCGGAGCCCGCGGCTATGTCACCAAGACGATCACGGGCACGGATCTGGTCGACTCGATCTTCCGGGTGCAGGAGGGCGACGCGGTCTTCTCGCCGCGGCTCGCGGGCTTCGTGCTCGACGCGTTCGCCTCGACGGACGCACCGCCGGTGGACGAGGACCTCGATCGGCTCACTCAGCGGGAACGGGAAGTCCTGCGGCTGATCGCGCGGGGTTACGCGTACAAGGAAATCGCGAAGCAGCTGTTCATCTCGGTGAAGACGGTGGAGTCGCATGTGTCGGCGGTCCTGAGGAAGCTTCAGCTCTCGAATCGGCACGAACTGACCCGATGGGCGACCGCCCGACGTCTCGTCTAGTCTCCGTTGTGAGGTAACTGGTACATAGGCGGGCAACCAGTTGCGCCGAGTTCACCTCTTGTTTTGCGTGATGAATTTGACGGGGCACACCTTCTTCTTGATCACGATCGTCCTGGTCGTGATCGCCGTCCTGCTGCCGCTGCTGCTGTGGAGCCGGCTGCGCGGTCCCGCTGTGGTGCGGGGCGCCGGGCGGTTGTTCATGGTGCTCTTCGCACAGGCCACCGCCGTGCTCGTGGTCTTCGTGGCAGTGAACAACGCCAACGGTCTCTACGACAGCTGGGACGATCTGCTCGGCACGACCGACCATGTCGACTCGGCGATCGACCTCGGACCGAGCGGCACCGGCGGCAGGCAGATCTCCTCGCTGCCCAAGGTTCCGCTGAAGTTCGAGAAGGTCGACGACCCTCAGCTCGGCAGCGGCTTGCTGCGCACCTCGCTCAAGGGCTCCATATCGGGAGTGTCGGGCGAGGTGTACGTCTGGCTGCCTCCGCAGTACAACGATCCCGCGTACCGCAACAAGAAGTTCCCGGCCGTCGAGGTGCTCTCCGGCTTCCCCGGTACGTCGAAGAGCTGGTTCAAGGCACTGAAGTTCCAGAACAAGGTCCAGCCGCTGATCGAGTCGGGCAAGGTCGCGCCCTTCATCCTGGTCTCGCCGCGGACCATGCTGCTCGGCAAGTCCGACGCCGGGTACGCGAACATACCGGGCGAGGTCAACGCGGACAGCTGGCTGACCGTCGACGTACGCAAGGTGGTCACCGACAACTTCCGGGTCTCCCCGAACCCGGAGAACTGGGCCATCGCCGGCTACTCGGCAGGCGGGCACGGCGCCGCCAAACTGGCCCTGGCCCACCCCGACCGCTTCAGCGCCGCCGTCAGTTTCTCCGGGTACAACGACCCGGCCGTCGAGCGCGGCTCGCTGACGGGCGCGGACCCGAAGCTGCGGCACGAGAACGACGTCCTGAACATCCTGAAGTCGGCGAAGAAGCCGCCGCGTGTGTCGCTGCTGGCGATGGGCGAGGGCGCGGACGGCTATGAGCCGGGGCTCGCGCTGAGGCGTGTGGCCAAGCCGCCGACGCAGGTGGATGTACGGCAGACGTGGGGCGGGCATCTGCCGGTGGTGTGGAGCAGGGAGCTGCCTTACGCGTTCGAGTGGCTGACGCGGCAGATGCAGCTGCTGCACCGGGGCGGCGTGGACGCCGGGGCGCCTCGGGGCGGCGGAGGGCCCAGCGTTGGCGGGGTGTCCCATGAAGCCCAGGACGGTCAGGCGCCCGACAACGGCCAGGCGGCAGCCGGTGGCGGCCTGCTGGAGTGACAGCGGTGGCCTGTGGGGAATGACAGCGGTTTGGCCTGCTGACGTGGGAGCGGTGACCCGCCGGAGTGACAGCGGTGGCCTGCTGACGGTGAGAGCGGTGACCGCGCCGGAGTGACAGCGGTGACCTACTGGAGTGACAGCGGTGACCTACTGGAGTGACATATCGGTCTTGTCGCCGACCCGCCGGTAGCCGATCCCCGCGTAGATCCGCTCGATGTCCGCGTCGCCCGGCTCCAGCCAGACGATGCGGCAGCCCCGATCGAAGGCGGCGGCCGTCAGATACGCGGACAGGGCCGCGCCGATGCCGCGGCGGCGGTGCGAGGAGGCGACCGCCAGGCCGCACAGCTCGCTCAGTCCGTCGGCCGGGACGGAGCAGCCGCCCGCGGCGACCGGTGTGCCGTCCTTGTCGTCCCTGGCGAGGCCGGCGACTCCGCCGCCCTCGTTGGCCCCGCGCAGCCAGGCGATTTCGCCGTCGGTCGGGTCCCCCGATTCGCCGTACGCGAGATGCTGCACGCCCGCCGCGGCGGTGTACCCGGCCTCGTCGGAGGGCTCGGTGAGGGTGACTCCGTCGACCGGCGCCGGGGTTATGAGGGATTCGGGCGTGCAGGCCAGCAGTGGTGCGCGGCGCTCGACCGTGAAGCCGGCCGTGAGCAGAGCGGGCTCGACCTCGGGCGCGCACGACGGCAGGAACTCCAGGCGTGGCTGCCGGTCGCGCTCGTGGAAGACGGCGATCAGAGCGTTGACCTCTTCGGTGGTCGGCTCCGCGCCATGGTCGGGGATGGCGTAATTGGCCGGTGGGATCGCCCAGTTGGGGTTGTAGCGCACGGTGAAGGGGCCGACGCGGACGTGATCGGGCGAGCGGAGCGTGAGCGTGCGTACGTAGTTCTGGACGTCGACGTCCACGGGGGCTCCTGCCGCGATCGGGATCTTGGGACGCCGGGGATGGTGTCACTTCCGTACGCGGCCGGCAACCGGTTTGCGAGCGGTTCGCGGTCCCTCCGGCGGCGCGGGCTCTGCGGCGGCTACACGGGGCGGGCGGCACCCGCGAAGGGCATCTGGTCGATGGGCGCGACGCGGACGGGGGCGCCCGGACGGGGTGCGTGGATCATCTGGCCGCCGCCGATGTAGAGGCCGACATGGGAGATGCCTGAGTAGAAGAACACCAGGTCGCCAGGGGCGAGTTGAGAGAGGGACACGCGTTCGCCGGTGTTGATCTGGGTGTAGGTGGTGCGGGGCAGCGAGACGCCGGCGGAGCGCCAGGCGGCCTGTGTGAGACCGGAGCAGTCGTACGAGCCCGGGCCCGTCGCACCCCATACGTAGGGCTTGCCGAGTGCTCCGTACGCGTACGCGACGGCTTGCGCGGCACGGGAATTGGGGGCCCGGAGCGAGCCGCGCGGGACGGCGGAGCGGTCGGCGCGGGCATCCGTCGCTCCACCCGTACCGCCGTACGCGGAGTTGTACGCCGCGCGCTGCTCGGCGGTCATCCGGGTCAGCAGACGCTCGGCGGCGGCGAGCTTCTCCCGGACGGTGGACTTGTGCTTCGCCAACTCGGTCTGCCGGGCCTCGAGAGCTCTCATCCGCTCGTCGGCCCGCGCCTTCAACCGTGCGATCTCCACCAGCTGTTGGTGTACGCCGGTGATCGCGTCCGCGTGCCGCTCGCCGACTCGCTCGGCGAGCGCGGCGCGCTCCAGATACTGGTCGGGGTCGGAAGTGAGCGCGAGCTGCAGGCCGGGGTCGATACCGCCGGCGCGGTACTGGGCGGTGGCGATCGAACCGAGCGCGTTCCGCGAGGTGTTGAGCCGCTCGGTCCTGCGCCCGGCCTCGTCGCGCAGCGCGTCCAGTGACTCGCGCGCCCTGGCGGTCTGCTCCTTGGCCGCGTTGTACTTCTCGGTGGCGGCCTCCGCCTGCTGGTACAGCTTGTCGACCTTGGCCTTGATCTGTGCGGGGCTGAGGCGGGGCTCGGCGTGCCCGGCGCCTTCGAATGCGGTGGCGGTCGCTGCGCCGGCGAGCGCGAGAGTGGCGGCGGTGCGGGCGGCGGGCCCGGTGAGCGGATGCTGCTTGGGTTTCCGGTGCGCTGCCACGAGGGCGTCCACGTCCTTCCGTTCCCTGCCGGTCCGAGTCGGAGTCCGACGACGGACCGCACAGGGGGAGCGGCCCGCCGCCGGATCTCTCGGCGGTGGTGACTGACGGCCGCCCGGGAACTCGGCGGCGGTGGGGAGTCGGTCACCTGAGGGAGGACGCTAAACCTGGGGGTCACGGGAAAGAGGCGTAAGGACCGATGTTGGCCAAAGGTGGACATGAGGGTGCGCCTTGTGAGAGCCCTGCCCATGGTGCCGGACCGCATTTCCGTACCGGAGTGACCGATGAGGCGAACGAGGCCCACCTGCCCGGAGAGCGGTGGTATGGGGGCGGTTAGGCTCCGCCTCATGGACGTACTCATCAATGTCTTCGTCGCCCTGCACATCATCGGCATCGCGTCGCTGCTCGGCGGCTTCCTCACTCAGATGAAGGCGATAGGCGCGGGAGAGGCACGCTTCATTCCGGCGATGCTGCACGGCGCGCTGACGATGCTGGTCACAGGCGTGGTGCTGGTGGGCCTCAACCAGGCGGACGACCAGGCGGTGAACAACCTCAAGATCGGCATCAAGCTGGCGGTGCTGATCGTGATCCTGGGCCTGGTGTATGTGAAGCGGGACGAGGAGAAGGTGGAGAAGGGGCTGTTCGGGGCGGTGGGCGGACTGACGGTCGCGAACATCTTCATCGCCACGCTCTGGACGTGAGAACGCCGCTCCCGATGTGAGAGCGGCGTTCTCCGTACGTGGCACGTCTTCCGTACGTGGTCTGCCGTACGTGGTCTGCCGTCCGTGGCCTTCCGTACGTGGCCTTCCGTGCTGGGAACGCCCGGGCGCGGTCGGGTCCGGGCGTTCCACTTGTTCCGCTGTGCCGGTTGTTCCGCTATGCCGGACGCACGCTGCCGTAGATCGGCATGTAGTAGATCGACTCCTCGCGGACGTTCGCGCCGGGCTTGGGCGCGTGGATCATCTTGCCGTCGCCGATGTAGATGCCGACGTGGCTGATGTCGTCGTAGAAGAAGACCAGGTCGCCCGGGAGCAGATCCTTTGTCGCGATCCGCGTGCCGACCTTCACCTGGTCCCAGGTGGTGCGCGGCAGATCCACGCCGGCCGCCTTCCAGGCGGCCTGGGTCAGTCCCGAGCAGTCGTACGAGCTCGGGCCCGTGGCGCCCCAGACGTACGGCTTGCCCATCTGCGAGCGGGCGAACGAGAGGACCTTGTCGGCCTTGGCCGCGTACGCACCGCCGCTGGAGCCGGTGCCTGTGCCCGTACCTGTGCCCGTGCCGGTGTCGCCGCCCGGCTGCTGCGCCTGCTCCCGGCGCCTGCGCTCCGCCTCCGCGTCGGCGCGGGCCTTCGCCTCCTCCTTGGCCTTGGCCTCGGCCTTGCGACGCGCCACTTCCTCCTTCTCGCGCTCGATCGCCGCGAGCCGCGCCTTCTCCTCGGCGGTCAGCTTCGACAGCAGCGAACGCGCCTCGCTCAGCTTCGCCTGGACTTCCTGCTTGCTGGTGCGCAGCGCCTTCTGGGAGTCCGTGAGCGACTCGAGGCTCTTCGTCGCCTCCGCTCGCTGCTTGGCGGCTGCGGCCCGCTGGGTCTCGTAGTCGTCGATGACGGTGCGCTGACGGTCGGTCATCCGGTCCATCAGCTGTGTCTGGTCGAAGTACGCCTGCGGGCTGTCCGCGAGCAGCAGGGCGGCGGTCGGGGTGACCGCGCCCGTGCGGTACTGCGCGGCCGCGTAGTTGCCGAGCGTGCGCCGGGACTCGTTCAGCTTGTCCGTGCGCTTCGCGGCGTCGTCGAGCAACTGGTCGACCTCGCGCCGCTTCTCATCGGTGGATTCCTTGGCCTTGTTGTACTTCTCGGTCGCGGTGCCGGCCTGCCGGTACAGGTCGTCGACCTTCTTCTGCACCTCCTCGACGGAGGGCTTCGGCTCGGTGGGCGCGGCGTTGGCGCTCTGCGTGGACAGCAGGGTGACGGAGGCGAGGGCAGCCGTCGTGAACCCGACGGCGGGGGAGTTGGTGCGTAGTCCTGCCATTCCGGCAATTCCGGTACGGGTACGCGGTTTGCGATGCGACGCCAAGGCCGGCATCTCCTTCTTCCGTGGACCGCCTACCGGGTTAGCTGTCGGGTTCGGGCGGAACGGAAGGTCGCCCTACGGACCGAGGGGGGAACGGTCCGATTCACCCCAGGTTGTGCATGGTGGGTCCCCGGTTCCGAACTCCCGTGAAGAGAGCTCGAATTCGGCGCAGGCCGCCCGATTCGGCGCGAGTCGCCAGGGGGGTACGGGCCGCCTGATCGAGCACGCTAGCCAACTCGTGTGGTTGCTGTGAAGGTTGATGTTCGATATGTCCGATACATTTTCGTGACCTTCGCGGCTGAGTGAGGAGTCGCTCACGGGCCGACGCCGCCCGACAGCGCAGCGGAGCGGCCCGATCGCGCAGCGTCGTCGGGCTCCTCGTCGGTCTCGTCGCCCGAGTCGCTGCCCGAGTCGCTGCCCGAGTCGCGCCGGATCCGCTGTCGGAGTCGTATCGCAATGCGGCCGCGGGCTGTCAGTGCGGCGGCCTAGACTCGTAGAGCGATGAGCAGCCTCTTTGACGACAGCTTCCTGGCGGACCTCCAGCCCAGCGCGGAGCAGCACCCGCCACCGCCCGAGGACTCGGCCCCGGAAGAGATCCCGGACGATCTCTTCCAGGGTGCATTCGACGTGCCTCCGGCCCGGGACCCGTACTACCGCGACGGCGCCCCGCGCACCGTCGTGGACCCCGCCGCCCTGCTCGAGGGGCTGAACGAGCAGCAGCGTGCCGCCGTTGTGCACACCGGGTCGCCGCTGCTCATCGTGGCCGGCGCCGGGTCCGGCAAGACCCGGGTGCTGACCCACCGGATCGCGCATCTGCTGGGGACCCGCAGCGTGCACCCCGGCCAGATACTGGCGATCACCTTCACCAACAAGGCCGCCGGCGAGATGAAGGAACGCGTCGAGCAGCTCGTCGGGCCGCGCGCCAACGCCATGTGGGTCATGACCTTCCACAGCGCGTGCGTCCGCATCCTGCGCCGGGAGTCCAAGAAGCTCGGCTTCACCTCGTCGTTCTCGATCTACGACGCCGCCGACTCCAAGCGACTGATGGCACTGGTCTGCCGCGATCTGGACCTCGACCCCAAGAAGTTCCCGCCGAAGTCCTTCAGCGCGAAGATCTCGAACCTGAAGAACGAGCTGATCGACGAGGAGACCTTCGCCGACCAGGCCGTCGACGGTTTCGAGAAGACGCTCGCCGAGGCCTACCGCATGTACCAGGCGAGGCTGCGCGAGGCCAATGCCCTGGACTTCGACGACATCATCATGACCACCGTCCACCTCCTCCAGGCCTTCCCGGACGTCGCCGAGCACTACCAGCGGCGCTTCCGGCACGTCCTGGTGGACGAGTACCAGGACACCAATCACGCTCAGTACACGCTCGTACGCGAGCTGGTGGGGACGGGCTACGAGGACCTGCCGCCGGCCGAGCTCTGCGTGGTCGGCGACGCCGATCAGTCGATCTACGCCTTCCGCGGCGCGACCATCCGTAACATCCTCCAGTTCGAGGAGGACTACCCGGACGCGACGACGATCCTGCTCGAGCAGAACTACCGCTCGACGCAGACGATCCTCTCCGCCGCCAACGCCGTCATCGAGCGGAACGAAAGCCGCCGGCCCAAGAACCTCTGGACCAACGCCGGCGCCGGCGCGCAGATCACGGGCTATGTCGCGGACACCGAGCACGACGAGGCGCAGTTCGTTGCCGACGAGATCGACCGGCTGACGGACGCGGGCGACGCGAAGGCCGGCGACGTCGCCGTCTTCTACCGTACGAACGCCCAGTCCCGTGTCTTCGAAGAGATCTTCATCCGGGTCGGGCTGCCGTACAAGGTCGTCGGCGGAGTGCGCTTCTACGAGCGCAAGGAGGTCCGGGACGTCCTCGCCTATCTGCGGGTCCTCGCCAACCCCGAGGACAATGTCCCGTTGCGCCGGATCCTCAATGTCCCCAAACGGGGTATCGGCGACCGCGCGGAGGCGATGATCGACGCGCTCGCGCTGCGCGAGAAGATCACTTTCCCGCAGGCGCTGCGCCGCGTGGACGAGGCGTACGGCATGGCGGCCCGCTCCGCCAACGCCGTGAAGCGCTTCAACGTGCTCATGGAGGAGCTGCGTACCGTCGTCGACTCGGGCGCGGGTCCGGCGGTGGTGCTGGAGGCCGTCCTCGAGCGGACCGGATATCTCGCCGAGCTGCAGGCGTCCACCGACCCGCAGGACGAGACCCGTATCGAGAACCTTCAGGAACTGGCCGCCGTGGCGCTCGAGTTCGAGCAGGAGCGCGGCGAGGAGGACGGCGCGGGCACGCTCGCCGAGTTCTTGGAGAAGGTGGCGCTCGTCGCCGACTCCGACCAGATCCCGGACGAGGACGCGGACGGATCCGGTGTCATCACGCTGATGACGCTGCACACCGCCAAGGGCCTGGAATTCCCTGTGGTGTTCCTGACCGGCATGGAGGACGGCGTTTTCCCGCATATGCGTGCCCTCGGCCAGGCGAAGGAGCTGGAGGAGGAGCGACGGCTGGCGTACGTCGGCATCACGCGCGCCCGCGAGCGCCTCTATCTGACGCGGTCGTCGATGCGCAGCGCGTGGGGTCAGCCCTCGTACAACCCGCCGTCGCGGTTCCTGGAGGAGATCCCGGGCCGCCACCTGGAGTGGAAGCGGACGGGCCCGATGGCCGCGCCCGCCGGTCCGACGTCCGGCATCGCCTCGTCGCTGTCGTCGTCGCGCTCACGGTCGGGCGGCGGTGCTTCGGGATTCGCCACGCGGCGTACGAGCGACAAGCCGGTGATCGCGCTGGTCGTCGGCGACAGGGTCACGCACGACCAGTTCGGTCTGGGGACCGTGGTGGAGGTGACGGGGTTGGGGGCGGACGCACAGGCGACGATCGATTTCGGGGACACCAAGCCGAAGCGGCTGCTGCTGCGTTACGCGCCGGTCGAGAAGCTGTAGCGGGCTTCGTCGTTACATCGCCTCGGCGGGTCGTCGCCTCGGCGGGTTGTCGCTACGTCGCTACGTCGCTTGGTCGTTACGTCGGGTCGAGGCCGTGGCTGCGAAGCCACGGCAGCGGGTCGATCGCCGAGCCGCCGCCCGGCCGGACCTCGAAGTGGAGGTGCGGTCCGGTGGAGTTGCCGGAGTTGCCCGAGTACGCGATGACGTCACCGGCCTTGATCGAACCGGAGCGGATCTTGGTGCTGCTGAGGTGGCAGTACCAGGTCTCGGTGCCGTCGGGCGCGGTCACGATGGCCATGTTGCCGTAGGCGCTGTTCCACTGCGTACGGACGGTCCCGTCGGTCGCGGCCATCACCTCGGTGCCGTATGACACCGGGAAGTCGATGCCGGTGTGCACGGACATCCAGTTGACGCCGGCCTGGCCGTAGTACGCGCTCAGGCCCTGCTGTTTCACCGGCAGTACGAACTTGGGGCGCATGGCCTCGCGGCGCTTGGCCTCTTCCTCGCGCTTTTTCTTCTCCGCCTCCTGGCGCGCCTTGAGATCGAGGCGTTCCTGAGTGCGCGACGCACGGTCGCCGAAGTCGCGGGCGTCGGCGCTGAGAGCGGCGAGCTGCGTGTCCATCTTGTTGTTGGCGGCGACGGGTTTGACGGAGGCCGGATCGGCGGCCGCCAGGTTGGTCGTGCTGTCCTTGGTGCTGCTGCTGTCGGCGAGGCCACCGACGGAGGCGGCGGCGATACCGGCGACACCCATCACACAGGCGGAGGGTACGGCGACGGTGAGGAGCGCCGAGCGCTTGGCGGGGGTACGGCGGCGGCCTCGGCTTCCGCCGGCACGGCGGACGGGGCGGGGCGTGACGGGTGTGACGGGGGTGAGGGCTGACGGCTCGAACTCGGCCTCTGGGTCGGAGTCGTGGTCGAGTTCGGCTGCGGGCTCGGCTTCGGTGTCGAACTCCGCCTCGAACTCGGTCTCAAACTCCGTCTCGAACCCGGTGTCGGTGTCGGTGTCGAAGTCGGGCTGAGTCTCCGGCTGGAAGTGGGCCTCGGTCTGGAAGTCCGGCTGGTGCTCGGTCGTGTACTCGGCCGGGTTCTCGTAGCCGGTCTCGTACCCGGTGTCGACCGTGAACTCGGGCGCGGGGCTGAACTCCTGCTCCGGCGTGAACTGTCGCGGTACGAAGGCCTCGGCGCCCGTGTTCCAGGCGGTGGCGTCGTATGTGCCGGTGTCGAAGGCGGGCGCCGCCCACTGGCCGGTCGCGTCGTAAGCAAAGGTGGCCGCGGCGGTCTCGTACTGACCGGTCTGCGCGGTCTGGTTCCAGGCGCTGGCGTCCCACTGGCCTGTGGTGTCGTACTGACCCGTCGCGTCGTACTGACCCGTGTTGTTGTACTGACCGGCGGTGTCGTACTGACCGGTCGCGTCCCATTGGCCCGTGTTGTCCCACTGGGCTGTGGTGTCGTACTGGCCTGTCGCCTCGTACTGCGGGAATTGCTGCGTCTGCTGCGGCTGTTGGGCCTGCTGCGTGGCGTAGACGTCGTAACCGGGGGTCTGGTGAGACCCGGTGTCCCATTGGCTGCTGTCGTACTGACCGCTGTGGTTCGCCTCGTGGCTGCCCGGAAGGGCGCCGAAGAGGGGGTCGGCGTCGTAGCCGCCAGTGGAGTACCCGTCGTGTCCGACGTACCCGGCGTGGGCGTGCTGGTCGTTCACCAACTTCTCTCTCGCCTCGGCAGCAGGACCTGGTTCCGGGGCCCGGGAGAGCGGGGAGCCCCAGAGGGAAAGCAGTGGCGCGACTGTACCCGGCGGTATGCGACGGCGACAATCTTCCGCAGGTTTTAGGTAATCAGGAAACGGGCATTCGGCCGTGTTTCGGGGAACTGTGGGCACAGCTTTGGCCCTACGTTCGAAATATGTTCGACGTGCGGTTACCTGGTCGGACGCTGAATCGGGCGCCAAATCAGGCGACCGAGACGGCTCCCGAGGCGCCTGCCTCCGACTCGCTCGATTCGAGCGCCTGGCGGATGCCGGTCGCGACGGCGGAGTGGACCGGCAGGGCGAGATGTCCGATTCCGCTTACGCGCACGTTCTGCGCGATGAGGTCCGGATGGTCGATGCAGGCCGTCTCGACCGGGACCATTATCTGGTCGAGGTCACTCCAGAAGCTGACGAAACGGGTACGGCATCCGGGTGCGGGCTCGCGCAGCTCCTCGATCACGGCGGATCCCGGACGCATCTGGCGAACTATGGGATGTGCGCTCGCGAGCGGGGCGACGGCGGTACCCGAGTGCGGGGTGCCGAGCGTGACCAGAGTGCGTACCCGTTGGTCGCCGCCGAGGCGCTGTACGTAGTAGCGGGCGATCAGACCGCCGAGGCTGTGCCCGACGATGTCGACCTCGCGATGCCCCGTACGTGCGCAGATCTCCTCTATGTGCCGGCCGAGCAGATCGGCGGCGGCGCGGATGTCGCAGGTCAGAGGGGAGTAGTTGAGGCACTCGAGATGGTGCCAGCCGTGCCGGGCGAGGGAGCGGCGGAGCAGGACGAAGACGGAGCGGTTGTCGACGAAACCGTGGAGCAGCACGGCGGGCGGGTGTGCGGGGCCTGCGGTGGTCGGCAGGGCCGCGGCCTGGGACGGCAGCTCGGCGTTCCTCGGTCCGGGGTGGTCGGGGGTACGGCGCTCCGGGGTGAGGCCGGAAGGGTAGAGGAGCAGATGCCCGGCGAGGATCGCCAGCTCGAGGGCGGTGGCCCGCAGCAGCGCGGCCGAGATTCGTAGGTGTCGCACGGGGCGCAGACACAGCGGAAAGAAGGGCAAGACCTTCATGGCCGACCTCCCGAATGGCACGCCGGAGACGGCTCTGTCCCCCGTTGTGCCCTCATGGGGCGCCGCTCAGGCTCTTGTACGGCTCTGTGCCCGTGCCGGGCCGGTGTCGGAGGGGTCGCAGCACCGCGCCGTGCGGCTGACGGCGCGGTGCTGCGACGACCCTGTAGCGGCTCCCCGTGCGACCGTTCCCGCTGCGGCTTGTGTGCCGCGTGATGCGGGTACGACGCATAGCGAACATGTCCCACGTGTGATTTCCCCCTCCCTATCCACCGTGAAACGGCGGGTTGCGGGATGCTGGAGATAACGTTCGTTCACTTCCCCGGACCTTGGTCGGTGCGGGACCCGTGCCCGTGGCGGCGCAGTCGGTATGTGGAGGCAGTGATGGGTGTGACTGGTCCGATCCGCGTGGTGGTGGCCAAGCCGGGTCTCGACGGCCACGATCGCGGGGCCAAGGTGATCGCGAGGGCGCTTCGCGACGCGGGTATGGAGGTCATCTACACCGGGCTCCACCAGACCCCTGAGCAGATCGTGGACACGGCGATCCAGGAGGACGCCGACGCGATCGGCCTGTCCATCCTGTCCGGGGCGCACAACACGCTGTTCGCGAAGGTGATCGAGCTGTTGAAGGAGCGCGAGGCGGAGGACATCAAGGTGTTCGGCGGCGGCATCATCCCGGAGGCGGACATTGCTCCGCTGAAGGAGAAGGGCGTCGCGGAGATCTTCACGCCGGGAGCGACGACGGCGTCGATCGTCGACTGGGTCAACGCAAACGTCCGCCAGCCTGCGGGGGCGTGACGCCTCCGGCGGGGGTGCGGGTTCTTGTTGCCCGGGCCTGGGGCGTCCGGTCTTGTCGGGTGCGGGTTGCCTCCGGCGGGGTGCGGGGTCTTGTTGCCCGGGCCCGGGGTGCGGGTTGCCTCCGGCGGGGTCGTCCGGTCTTGTTTCGGTGCGGGCTCCGGTGCCCCTCCGGGCTCGACTCCTCGGGGTCGGCGGCGTACAGGCTCTTGGTGCGTGACCCCGGTCTTGCCGCCAATCCCCTGCGGGGACGACCCTGCACGGCCCCTCCCCACGTGTACGGAACGAGACCGTCCGCCGCGGGGGTACAGCGGTCCGCCGGAGGAAACCACCCACCGGACAGCAACCGACAACGCCCCCGGCCCACCTCGACCACATGACCGGGCAACTGACGGGGGCGACACTGCACGGCCCCTCCCCACCCGAACGACACGGGTGCGGCCCTCCGCGGGGGTGCAGCGGTCCGCCGGAGGAAACCACCCACCGGACAGCAACCACCAACGCCCCCGGCCCACCCTGACCACATGACCGGGCAACTGAGGAAACCACCCACCGGACAGCAACCACCAACGCCCCCGGCCCACCTCGACCACATGACCGGGCAACTGACGGGGTGGGGGAGCGAAAAAGGCCCCCATCCCGAGCGCGCCCGCACTCCTACCCCGCCGGGCCCCGGAGCTCCGTCGTCATCGTCGCTCGCAGCCGCAGTGTCGAGACCAGGCGCTGGAACGCCTCCGACCAGTAACCACCCGCGCCCGGTGACGCGCCCTCCGGCTCGTCAGGCGTGGCCGTGAGTATCTCCAGGCGGCTCGCCTCCTCGGGGGCCAGGCAGCGTTCCGCCAGGCCCATCACTCCGCTGAAGCTCCAGGGGTAGCTCCCCGCGTCCCGCGCGATGTCGAGCGCGTCGACCACCGAACGGCCCAGCGGCTCCGACCACGGCACCCCGCAGACCCCCAGCAGCTGGAACGCCTCCGACAGGCCGTGCGCCGCGATGAACTCCGCGACCCAGCCCGCCCGTTCACCCGCCGGCAGCGTCGCGAGCAGCTTCGCCCGCTCGGCGAGTGACGTCGTGCCGGGGCCGGTCTCCGGCGGGGTGCCCGGTGCGCCGAGGAGAGCCCGGGACCACTCCGCGTCCCGCTGCCGTACCGCCGCCCGGCACCAGGCCGCGTGCAGCTCGTCGCCCCAGTCGTCGGCGACGGGCAGCGCGACGAGCTCATCGGCCGTACGCCCGCCGAGCCGCCCCGGCCAGGTGGCCAGTGGCGCCGCCTCCACCAACTGGCCCAGCCACCAGGACCGTTCGCCCCGTCCCGACGGCGGACTCGGCACCACGCCGTCGCGCTGCATACCGGCATCACACTCGTGCGGTGCCTCCACCACTATCGCCGCTTCGGTTCCGTCACCACTGCGGTCGAGGCTGATGCACGATGCCGCCCGCGCCGCCATCCGCCCGGCGAGCGCGGAGTGCGGCAGTGCCGAGAGCAACTCGGCGGCCGTGGCGCGGACATTGCGGCTGCGGTCGGACAGGGCCTTTTCCAGGAACGCCTCGTCCGCGTCGGACAGTCCCGTACGCAATGAGTCCAGGAACATCAGCCGGTCCTCGGCGCGCTCCGTGGTCCAGGTCGCGGCCAGCAGCGCCAGCGCCGTACCCGCGTCGTGCGCCCGTATGGCGGCCAGCAGCGCGACCCGCTCGGCGAACAGTCCTTCCTCCCAGAGGCTTTGGACGGCCTCCGCGTCACCTGCGTCCGGAAGCGTGGCGCCGCCGGACGCGCCGCGGAGCGCGAACTTCCACTCCGGGTTGAGCCGGGCGAGCCACAGCCCGCGCGGCCCGGCGAAGGCGAGGGCCTGCGGCCGCAGATCCGTACGCGCACGGGCCGCGTCGAGCAGCGCGGGCAGTACGGACGCCGGCGCCTGGTACTCGCGCTCGTTGGCCGCGGCCAGCCACTGCGGGAGCAGCTCGGTCAGATCCGGCGCCGTACCGCGCCGCCCCCCGGCGGACGGGGCGGACCGGTCTGCCAGCAGCTGGGCGAGCCGGCGCCGGGCGGGCGCGGGCAGCTGAGGGCGCGCGTCGTGCGGCGCGGGCTCGGGGAGGGCGGCGGCAGGTGCGGGCAGCAGCCCCGCCCTGTGCCGTACGGTCTGCAGGGCCGCGGCGTCCAGCAGCGCGGCCGGCGCGTCCTTCCCCGGCGTCGTGGCTTCGGCCGGCGGCGTACGGCGGTCGGTTCCGAGAAGAGCCGAGGTGACGAGCTCTTCCCAGAGTGAGGTGCTGGTGGTGCCAGTCATGGGTCCTCCGTACATTCAGATGAGCGGGACCGTCTCGGACCCGTCCTCGGACCAGGCGGCGAGCGGCGAGAAGCCCTGGTGGCCGCACTCGCCGAAGACGGTGACCGGTCCGCCGCCGGAGAGCGCCACAAGCTTCAACAGCCCGGAGCGGCCGAGCGCGGCGGGCGCGATGGGCAGCGCGGTCTCGCCGTCGGCGTCCGCCAGTTGCCACCCCGGGCTGGTCGGGACGGGTATGACGCCGCTCAGCGTCACCGGCCAGGAGTCCAGCCAGGGATCGTCCCGCAGTGCCCGCCCGTACGCATCGAGAGCCGCCCCGGTCCGCCCTCCCGGCGGCGGTGACGCGATCGCGACGGGCGCGCCGAACTGCTCGCCCAGGTCCGCCCGCAGCTGCCCCGCGCCCGCGTACGGAGTGAGCTCCGCGTCGATCATCAGCCCCACCGGAAGCGCCTGCTGCGGGGACCGGCCTGCCGCGCCGAAGGAGAGCAGCAGCGCCGTCCGCCCGGAATCCCGCCCGTACAGCCAGATACGACGGGTGGTGATCTTGCCGTCCGAGGAGTCGTACTGGGCCAGAATCAGCCAGTGGTCCCGGACCGGCGGGCCCTCGGCGGGGGAGGTGAGGCCGACCCGGGTGCGGACCGTGGCGGCCAGTGGCTCCGGCAGCCGCTCGATGCCCAGCCAGGCTGCGTCCAGCAGATGGATCAGCGCGAACTCCTCCAGCAGCCGCACCGGCCAACCGGGCCCGGAGCCAGGAATGGCGCCCAACTCCCGCACCCGGCCCGCCAGTCCCGGCGCCTGCGCGTCTACCATGCGGGCCGCGGTCTCCTCCCACAGTCCGTACCCCGACTGCTCGGCCGCGGCCAGGCCGCCGCGCAGCAGATCCGCCAGCCGCTGCTCCAGCTCCGTCGCCCCCGCGGTGATCCGCCCCGCCCGGCGTTCGGCCCGGCGCCTGGCCGCTTCCGGATCGGCGGTCTTCGCGGACTGTCCCGTGCCCGCGTCGCTCTGTTCCTTGTCCGTGGCGCGCTTTCGGCGCCCTTCCAGCCACTCCTCAGCCCAGTCCGGTGTCGTGGAGCCGCCTACGACCTCCTCGTCCGCCGCCCAGAGCAGCAGCAGTCCCAGCGCGTGCTTGCACGGGAATTTCCGGCTCGGGCAACTGCACTTGTAGGCCGGGCCCGTGGTGTCGACGACTGTCTGGTACGGCTTGCTCCCGCTCCCCTTGCACAGGCCCCACACCGCCCCCGAGCCGCTGCTGCCCGCGCCGGACCACGGCCCGGCCGCGCCGAGTTTGATTCCCGCTTTGCGTGACGCGTCGTCAGGAGCCAGAGCCAGCACCTGTTCCGACGTCCAGCGCACCCCCTGCTGATTCATGGGTACGACGCTACGGGCCACCACTGACAATCGGCTCTGACCTGCGGAGACGGTCGATTGTCAGTGGCATGGTGCACGGTGGAACGCACATCGGGTCGAACGATCTGGAACCGATCTGGAGGGGGATCCATGACCGTGTCCGAAACCGGCGCAGCCACCGGCGCCGAGGCCCTGCGGCCGCACGCCGAGGATGCTTTCGCCGACGAGCTCAAGATGCTCGCCGCGGCCGACGACCGGCCGCGGCCGGCCCGCTGGCAGCTGTCGCCGTGGGCCGTCGCCACCTATCTGCTCGGCGGGACGCTGCCCGACGGGACGGTGATCACACCCAAGTACGTGGGGCCGCGCCGGATCGTCGAGGTGGCCGTCACCACGCTGGCCACCGACCGGGCGCTGCTGCTCCTCGGCGTGCCGGGCACCGCCAAGACCTGGGTCTCCGAACATCTCGCCGCGGCCGTCAGCGGCGACTCCACCCTGCTCGTGCAGGGCACGGCGGGCACGCCGGAAGAGG
Source organism: Streptomyces sp. NPDC060064 (assembly GCF_042736455.1). NCBI lineage: Bacteria > Bacillati > Actinomycetota > Actinomycetes > Kitasatosporales > Streptomycetaceae > Streptomyces > Streptomyces sp. NPDC060064. The sequence goes on along the minus strand of NZ_JBHWWF010000010.1, from coordinate 169,839 downwards.
CGATTCGCTACGGCTGGAACTACGCGCAGCTGCTCGCCCACGGCCCCAGCCGGGACGCGCTGGTGCCCAGCCCCGTCATGCGCGCGATGTCGGAGGGCATGACCGCGAGGGTCGAGGAGCTCACCCGCATCCCCGCGGACGTGCAGGACTCGCTGATCACGATCCTGTCCGAGAAGACGCTGCCCATCCCGGAGTTGGGGCAGGAGGTGCAGGCGGTCCGCGGGTTCAATCTCATCGCCACTGCCAATGATCGCGACCGCGGGGTCAACGACCTCTCCAGCGCGCTGCGCCGCCGGTTCAACACCGTCGTGCTGCCGCTGCCCGCCACCCCGGAGGCCGAGGTCGACATCGTGTCGCGCCGCGTCGACCAGATAGGGCGCTCGCTCGATCTGCCGCCCGCGCCGGAGGGGCTGGAGGAGATCCGCCGGGTGGTCACCGTCTTCCGGGAGCTGCGGGACGGGGTCTCGACGGACGGCCGCACCAAGCTCAAGTCACCGTCTGGGACCCTCTCCACGGCAGAGGCGATCTCCGTGGTCACGGGCGGTCTCGCGCTCGCCGCGCACTTCGGGGACGGCGTGCTGCGTCCCGGTGATGTGGCGGCCGGCATCCTCGGCGCGGTCGTACGCGACCCGGCGGCGGACCGGGTCATCTGGCAGGAGTACCTGGAGACGGTGGTCCGAGAGCGGGACGGGTGGAAGGACTTCTACCGCGCCTGCCGCGAGGTGAGCGTATGACCGGCCCCCTGCTGCTCGGCGTCCGCCACCACGGGCCGGGCTCGGCACGGGCGGTCCGGGCCGCGTTGGAGGCGGCGTCGCCCGCGGCCGTGCTGATCGAGGGACCGCCCGAGGGCGACGCGCTGCTCGCGCTCGCCGCGGACGAGCAGATGCGCCCGCCGGTCGCGCTCCTCGCACACGCGGTGGACGACCCGGGGCGGGCGGCGTTCTGGCCGCTGGCCGAGTTCTCCCCGGAGTGGGTGGCGCTCCGCTGGGCGCTGGGACGCGGGATCCCGGTCCGGTTCATCGATCTTCCGGCGGCGCATTCGCTGGCGCCGGCAGCGCAGGAGGAGACGGCGAACCGGGACGCCGCCGACGGCGAGCCAGGCTCACCCGAGGGGGCCGAGCCACCCGAGGGCAGCGGTGCCGGGACGGGTGCACCCGGAGCGGGGGCGGACAGCGTCCACCCGGAAGGCCCGGGGACGGGCGGGCCGAGCGGGGTCGCGCCTACGGGGCAGGCGCCCGAGGGCAGCGGTGCTCCGGTGGAAGCACCGGGTGCGCCCGGGACCACAGGATCCCTGGCGCCCGACGGACGGACACCCGGTACGGAGGGCGGCGACGGCGCGGGCACGGTAGGACCCGAGGACGAGCGGGGCGCGCCCGACCCCCGTGGGCTGCGGATCGATCCCATCGCCGTGCTTGCCGAGACGGCCGGATACGACGATCCCGAGCGGTGGTGGGAAGACGTCATCGAGCATCGCGGTACGGGAGCCGACGCGGCGGATCCCCGCGTGCCCTTCGCCGCACTCGGGGACGCCATGGCCGCACTGCGCGAGACGTACGGGCACGGCGGACACGACCGTGATCTCGCCCGCGAGGCCCATATGCGGATCCAGCTCCGGGCCGCGCTAAAGGAGTTCGGGGACGACGTCGCCGTCGTCTGCGGCGCCTGGCATGTGCCCGCGCTCGAGGAGAAGACCACCGTCGCCGCCGACAGGGCTCTTCTCAAGGGACTACCCAAGGTCAAGACCGAGATGACCTGGGTGCCCTGGACCCACCGCAGGCTCGCCCGGCACAGCGGATACGGCGCCGGCATCGACTCGCCCGGCTGGTACGGGCATCTCTTCGGCGCGGCCGACCGGCCCGTCGAGCGCTGGATGACCAAGGTCGCGGGGCTGCTGCGTGACGAGGACAGACTGGTCTCCTCCGCCCATGTCATCGAAGCCGTACGGCTCGCCGAGACCCTCGCCGCCATGCGCGGCCGGCCCCTCGCCGGGCTGACCGAGACGACCGATGCGATACGGGCCGTGATGTGCGAGGGCTCCGACGTGCCGCTGGACCTCATCCGGGACCGGCTCGTCGTCGGGGATGTGCTCGGCGAGGTGCCGGACGCGGCGCCTGCCGTGCCGCTGCAGCGTGATCTGACCCGACTCCAGCGCAGTCTGCGGCTCAAACCCGAGGCACTGGAGCGGGAGTTGGAGCTCGATCTGCGTAAGGAGACCGACGCGGCGAAGAGTCGGCTGCTGCACCGGCTGCGGCTGCTCTCCATCGGCTGGGGCGAGCCCGTGACGGGGCGGGGGAGCACCGGCACCTTCCGGGAGAGCTGGCGGCTGCGCTGGGAGCCGGAGCTCTTCGTCAAGGTCGCGGAGGCCGGGGTGTGGGGCACGACCGTGCTCTCCGCCGCCACGGCGAAGGCCGAATCGAAGGCCGTGTCCGCGACCGCCCTTGCCGACGTCACCGCGCTCGCCGAACAGTGCCTGCTCGCCGAACTGCCCGACGCGCTGCCCGTGGTGATGCGGGCGCTTGCCGACCGCGCCGCACTCGACGCCGACGTCGGTCATCTCGCCCAGGCGCTGCCGGCCCTCGCCCGCTCGCTGCGGTACGGGGATGTGCGGTCGACGGACACGGCCGCGCTCGGTGAGGTCGCGGCCGGGCTTGCCGAGCGGATCTGCGTCGGCCTGCCGCCCGCTTGCACCGGACTCGACGCGGACGGCGCGGCCGAGATGCGGGGCCATCTGGACGGCGTGCACAGCGCGATCGGGCTGTTGCCGACGGACCGTGAACTGATCGCGCGCTGGGCATCGGTCCTGCATCGGCTCGCGGCCCGCGACACCGTGCCCGGAGTCATACGCGGCAGGGCGGCACGGCTGCTGCTGGACGACGGGCGGCTCGAGGAGGACGAGGCCGCACGGCTCATGGGCCTCGCGCTCTCGATCGGCACACCGCCCGCCGACGCGGCCGCCTGGATCGAGGGATTCGTCGGCGGCGCGTCCGGCGGCGGAATGCTCCTGGTCCACGACGAGCGCCTGCTCGCACTCGTCGACGCCTGGCTGACAGGCGTGCCGGTGGACGCGTTCACCGACGTACTGCCGCTGCTGCGCCGCACCTTCTCCGCGTACGAACCGGGCGTGCGCCGCACCCTGGGCGAGTTGGTCCGGCGCGGCCCCGCGGCGGCATCCGGCCCCACGCACGGCGAGTCCACGATGCCCGGCTTCGGCGCCGGCCTCGACGGGCCACGGGCGGACGCGGTGCTGCCGGTGCTGCACCTGCTCCTCGGAATCGACGACAACGACCTCGCGGGGGTGGCCCGATGAGCACGGCGACAAAGAACGAGACCGCGGACGACAGTGCGACCGGGAACGCAACCGAAGCCGTCACGGGAACCGGAACCGGAACCGGAGGCGCAACCGCAAGCACAAGCGCCACCGGAACCGGGGACGAGCGGCTGCGACGGTGGCGGCTCGTCCTGGGCGGCGACTCCGCCGACGGAACCGGTTGCACCCTCAGCGGGACCGACGCGGCGATGGACGGCGCCCTGACTGCCCTCTACGGCACCGACAAGGGCAGCACGGGCAACCGCACCGGAAACCGCTCGGCCGGGCTCGGGGCGTCCGCGCCGTCCGTCGCGCGTTGGCTCGGCGACATCCGCACGTACTTCCCGAGCTCCGTCGTCCAGGTCATGCAGCGTGACGCGATCGACCGGCTCGGCCTGTCCACGCTGCTGCTGGAGCCGGAGATGCTGGAGGCCGTGGAGGCCGACGTGCATCTCGTCGGCACCCTGCTCTCCCTCAACAAGGCGATGCCCGAGACGACCAAGGAGACGGCCAGGGCCGTCGTACGCAAGGTCGTCGACGATCTCGAGAAGCGGCTCGCGACCCGCACCAGGTCCACCCTCACCGGCGCACTCGACCGTTCCGCGAAGATCAACCGCCCGCGCCACCGGGACATCGACTGGGACCGGACCATCCGGGCCAACCTGAAGAACTACCTGCCGATGCCTGAAAAAGAAGGTGCCTACACCGTCGTTCCCGAGCGGCTCATCGGATACGGACGCGCGTCCCAGTCGGTCAAGAAGGACGTGGTGCTCTGCATCGACCAGTCGGGCTCCATGGCGGCGTCCGTCGTCTACGCCTCCGTCTTCGGCGCGGTCCTCGCGTCGATGCGCTCCATTGCCACCCGTCTCGTCGTCTTCGACACCGCCGTCGTCGACCTGACCGACCAGCTCGACGACCCGGTGGACGTCCTCTTCGGCACTCAGCTCGGCGGCGGCACCGACATCAACAGAGCGCTCGCGTACTGCCAGTCGCAGATCACCCGCCCCGCCGACACCGTCGTCGTACTCATCAGCGACCTCTACGAGGGCGGTATACGCGACGAGATGCTGAAGCGGGTCGCGGCGATGAAGGCGTCCGGTGTGCAATTCGTCGCACTGCTGGCACTCTCGGACGAGGGGACGCCGACGTACGACCACGAGCACGCGGCGGCGCTGGCGGCCCTGGGCGCACCGGCGTTCGCCTGTACGCCGGACCTTTTCCCGGATGTGATGGCGGCCGCGATCGAGAAGAAACCACTGCCCATATCGGACATGGTGACTCATCAGTAACAGGGGGCTTGCGTCCCCCCGGGAGACTCGTGCGAGCATCGTCCCGATCCCCGCGGAAGGTCCACTTCCGCCGACCGAGAAGGTTCCTCTCACTGTGACCGTCGCAGCTGCTCGTTCTGCTGCCGTTCTGTGCGCACTGCGCCGGGCGGCGGGCGAGCAGCGTGCGCTGCACGTGGTGCTGTTCCTCGGGGGACTGATGACCCTCGGTCTTCTCTACGGCGGCCAGGCGCACGCGGCGGATTCAGCGGGTATGCCGGAATCGACGGTGTCGGCCGACGCCGAGGTGCGCGTCGCGCCGCCGACCGGGCCGGCCCCGGCGCGGGAACTGCGGCGCGTGGCAACGGACTCCGCCGACGTCGGAACCACTGACGCCGCGGACACGGTCGACTCTGCCAAGTCCGCCCAACCCGTGCAGCCCGGCCGGGCGGCGCAGCCCGTCCAGACCGTTCGCCATGTGGTGAAGCAGGCCGCGGAAACCGTGCGGGACGTCGTACTGCCAGTGGCCCAGCCGCTGACCGGGCCTCTCACCGGGACGCTGAACGGGCTCCTGCCCGTACCGCTGCCGCCGGGCGGCGACGCGGATCAGGGACTCACGCCGCAGCTCCCCGTCGACCGGCCCGTGGACGACTCCGCGGACCGGTTCACGGTCGACAACCTCGCGGACTCCGCGGATCCCGCCCGGTGGTCCGGCACGACCGCCACCACGGTCGGTCCGGTCGGCGGGTACGACAGGGCTCTTGGCTTCAGGCAGGCCGAATTCCGTTACGAGCGGCCGGTAACTGCGCCCGCGCCTGCTCAAGTCCCCGGCAAGCCCTGCGACTCCACGCACGGCGCATTGCAGCAGTCCGGCGAGACGCACGCACCGCGTAAGGGAGACCAGCACGCGGCGACGAGCCCCTACGGCACGCAGTTCGCGCTCGTACCGGGCGTGGCCTGGGCCGCGGCCGAAGCGCCGACCCGCGAACGACCGCGCGACATCCTCGAATTCCCCGGCTAGGGCAGTCCTTTCCCCGCTCAAGACCTGCCGCGCGGGGGCGGGACAGGTCTGCCCGCCAACCGGATAGTTCCGGACAGCCGAATGAATTCGAAGGATTGACGTAAGCATGCATAAGAACATCCGCCGTTCCATAGCCGTCGCTGCCACGGCCACCGGCATGTGGGCCCTCGGCACCGCCGCGGCCAGCGCCGACGAGCTGCCCGTCTCCGTACCGCTCTCCGCGCCCGACGAGGCGGCCGGCGTTGTCGACGACGTCAAGGACGTCGACGTGGTCAAGGACGCCCAGGGCGTCGACGCCGTCCAGGGTGCCAAGGGCGCCGCCGCCGACGCCAAGCGCACCGCCACCGGCACGGCCGCCCAGGCCAAGCGCACCGCCACCGGCAGGGCTGCTCAGGCCACGGGCACGGCCACCGGCACGGCCGCCCAGGCCAAGCGCACCACCACCGGCACGGCCGCCCAGGCCCGCCAGTACGCCGAGGCCGAGCTCCCGGCGTACCAGGTCCCGGCCACCCCCGACGTGGCCGACGTCCAGAGCGAGATCGACTACCTCTTCGGTCCGCTCGCCGCCTTCGCGCCGCAGCTCGCCGAGCAGGCCCCGTCCCAGGTCCACTACCAGGCGCAGGGCGCCGTCGCCGCCGCCACCCCGCTCGCCGCCGCCGCCGCGCAGGACACCCTGCCGCCCATCGCCGCCCGCGCCGTGAACGGCGTGCTCCCGGTCGCCGGTCAGGCGGTCGGCGACGTCGACGGTTTCGCCCAGGGCGTGGTCGGTGACGTGACGCCGTTCGCAGGTGGCGTCGTGGGCGAGGTCCAGCCCTTCGCCGGTGGCGTCGTCTCCGAGGTTCAGCCCTTCGCGGGCGGGGTCGTCGGTGCGGTCCAGCCGCTCGTCGAGACCGTCGTCGACCACGCCCAGCCGGTCGTGCACGGCATCGGCGGCAGCGCCGGCTCCCTGGCCCAGGGCGTCGTGGGCGATGCCACGCCGTTCGCCGGTGGTGTCACCTCCGAGGTCCGGCCGTTCGCGCAGCACGTGTACGGCACGGCCGACTCGACGCCGCTCGTCGGCAACGCCGTCTCCGGCGTCCAGGGCGTGGCCTCCTCGACCACCCCGGGCTACGTGTCGCACCTGACGCAGGGCATCTGACGCAAGCCTGTGACACATGTGACGGAGTGCATCTGACAGGCGGGTCCGATGTTTCCGGGCGGTCCTCATTGGGGTGAGGGCCGCCCGATTCCGTTCGCAGCGGTAAACCTGCCGTCCCGCACCCAGCGGCACCCTTCTCCGAGTCCGCACGGAACCCCCCGTGTCCGCCCCGGCCCCGCCCCGCGTCCACCCTGTAACCATGTCCGACGCGGCCACCCGTGCGATCTGTGACAGGTATCACCGCCCAGGTGTGATCTGCGATTTAGGGACCTCGGGCCCACGGGGATAACCTGCGAGACGGACATGCCGCGTACTCGGACACCGTGTACGCCTCCCTCAGTGACAGCGCAGTCACGTTGCCCTTCGCGGCACGCCCACGCAGAAAACGAACCGCGAGACCACTGAAAAGGGACGGACGCGCGTGGACCTGTTCGAGTACCAGGCGAGGGACCTCTTCGCCAAGCACGGTGTACCGGTGCTGGCCGGTGAAGTCATTGACACGCCTGACGCGGCGCGCGAGGCCACCGAGAGGCTGGGCGGTAAGTCGGTCGTCAAGGCCCAGGTGAAGGTCGGCGGCCGCGGCAAGGCCGGCGGCGTGAAGCTGGCCGCCACCCCGGACGAGGCCGTCGCCCGCGCGACGGACATTCTCGGCATGGACATCAAGGGCCACACGGTCCACAAGGTGATGATCGCCGAGACCGCCCCCGAGATTGCCGAGGAGTACTACGTCTCGTACCTCCTCGACCGCACCAACCGCACCTTCCTCGCCATGGCGTCCGTCCAGGGCGGCATGGACATCGAGGAGGTCGCGGAGAAGACCCCCGAGGCCCTCGCGAAGGTTCCGGTCAACGCCGTTGACGGCGTGACGATCGAGAAGGCCCGCGAGATCGTCGCCCAGGCGAAGTTCCCGGCCGAGGTTGCCGAGCAGGTCGCCGAGGTCCTGGTGACGCTGTGGGACACCTTCGTCGCCGAGGACGCGCTCCTCGTCGAGGTCAACCCGCTCGCGAAGGTCGCCGACGGCCGCATCATCGCGCTGGACGGCAAGGTGTCTCTCGACGAGAACGCCGACTTCCGTCAGCCCGAGCACGAGGCGCTCGAGGACAAGGACGCAGCCAACCCGCTCGAGGCTGCCGCCAAGGCCAAGAACCTCAACTACGTCAAGCTCGACGGCGAGGTCGGCATCATCGGCAACGGCGCGGGTCTGGTCATGTCGACCCTCGACGTCGTCGCGTACGCCGGTGAGGCGCACGGCGGCGTGAAGCCCGCCAACTTCCTCGACATCGGTGGCGGCGCCTCCGCCGAGGTCATGGCGAACGGCCTCGAGATCATTCTCGGCGACCCGGACGTCAAGTCCGTCTTCGTCAACGTCTTCGGTGGCATCACCGCGTGCGACGAGGTCGCCAACGGCATCGTGCAGGCCTTGGCACTGCTCAAGTCCAAGGGCGAAGATGTGAACAAGCCGCTGGTCGTGCGCCTCGACGGCAACAACGCGGAGCTGGGTCGCAGGATCCTGTCCGACGCCAACCACCCGCTCGTGCAGCGCGTGGACACCATGGACGGCGCGGCCGACAAGGCCGCCGAGCTCGCGGCTGCGAAGTAAGGGACGAGGGACTCCAACACCATGGCTATCTTCCTCACCAAGGACAGCAAGGTCATCGTCCAGGGCATGACCGGCGCCACCGGCATGAAGCACACCAAGCTCATGCTCGCTGACGGCACCAACGTCGTCGGCGGTGTGAACCCGCGCAAGGCCGGCACGTCCGTCGACTTCGACGGCACCGAGGTGCCCGTCTTCGGCTCCGTCGCCGAGGCGATGGAGAAGACCGGCGCCGACGTCTCCGTCGTCTTCGTGCCGCCGGCCTTCGCCAAGGCCGCCGTCGTCGAGGCGATCGACGCCGAGATCGGTCTCGCCGTCGTCATCACCGAGGGCATCGCGGTCCACGACTCGGCCGCCTTCTGGGCGTACGCCGGCTCGAAGGGCAACAAGACCCGGATCATCGGCCCGAACTGCCCCGGCCTGATCACCCCCGGTCAGTCCAACGCCGGCATCATCCCGGGCGACATCACCAAGCCCGGCCGCATCGGTCTCGTGTCCAAGTCCGGCACGCTGACCTACCAGATGATGTACGAGCTCCGTGACATCGGCTTCTCCTCGGCCGTCGGCATCGGTGGCGACCCGGTCATCGGTACGACGCACATCGACGCCCTCGCGGCGTTCGAGGCCGACCCCGAGACCGACCTGATCGTGATGATCGGCGAGATCGGCGGCGACGCCGAGGAGCGTGCGGCCGACTACATCGCCAAGAACGTGACCAAGCCGGTCGTCGGCTACGTCGCGGGCTTCACGGCGCCCGAGGGCAAGACCATGGGCCACGCCGGCGCCATCGTCTCCGGCTCCTCCGGCACCGCGCAGGCGAAGAAGGAGGCCCTCGAGGCCGCGGGCGTCAAGGTCGGCAAGACGCCGACCGAGACGGCCAAGCTGGCACGCGCGATCCTCGCCGGCTGACCTTCGCGACAGAGCAGTACACACGGCAGTACGCAGCAGTACGCCGTGCGCAGTTCGTACGAGTGGGCCCGCTCCTCCTGGTGAGGTGCGGGCCCACTCGCGTACCGCCGGGTCTATCGGATCTGGGGTACGAGTCGCTCGGGACCGTTCGCGAGCAGGGAGCGGAGCTGCTTGCGCAGCGCGGTGTCCCGTTGGGGCAGCTGCGGTCCGCTGAGCACCGGTCCGCCGTCGACCTGCTGGGCGGGGGCGAGCGGCGGCTCGTACCGCGTCGGCGCGGTGACCACGGTGAAAGCCGTGGCGCTCACGATCAGCGTGGTGACGGCGATGGCTACCCGCGTCCAGAACCGGGTCCGCCGCTCACTGCCCGACCGCACGGCAACGGCGGGAGTCATCTCCGGCGCCGGCCCCTCGCGGGCGAGGTCCGTGAGCAGTTCGTGCAGCGCCGCCCCCTGGCTCAGCTCCGGGAGCCGCTCGGCGATGGCCGCCCGTGCGTGCAGCACCCGGCTCGCCGCGGCCGGGGTGCTGGCCTCGGTCTCGGCCGCGGTCTCCGGCAGGCCGAGGCCCAGGCCGTCGTAGAGCAGCACCGTGCGGCGGTACGGCGGCGGCAGCTCCAGCAGCGCGTCGAGCAGCGCGCGCCGGCCCGGCTCGGCGGGCGGCCGGGAATCGGGCTCATTGTGTGCGCGGAGGAGCCGGTGCCAGGGGGACATGGCGTACTCGTACGCGACGGCCCGCACCCAGCCCGCGGGGTCCCCGTCGTGCGCGACCTCGGGCCAGTGCTGCCAGGCGAGGTGGAAGGCACGCTCGACCGACTCGTGGGAGAGCCGGCGCCGGCCGGTGAGCAGGTAGGTCTGGCGTACGAGAGCGGGGGCGACATACGAGTACAGCGCGTCGAATGCTTCGGCGGGGGTGAGCTCGGCGCGTGGTGGTGGCGGTGGGTCCTGCCGGGGGGCTTCGCGGACCGCGGGTGCCGAGGTGAGGGCGTTGGTTCTGTCCGTGCGGTCCGGGTCCGGAGCCGGGTCCGGGTCCGGGGCCTGAGGGGCGGGTTCGGTCCAGGGGGAGGGGGCCGTCGTGACGGACAATTCCGCGGGCTCCGTGCCGGGGGCTGCCAGCAGCTTCGCGTACGCCTCCCGCCTGGACCCCTGCGGGCTGGTGCGGCCGGCCTCCCAGGACCTGATCGTCGCCCGCCTGACACCGACCGCAACGGCGAGCTGCTCCTCGGTCAGTGACTTCGCCTCGCGCAGCATCCGCCGTTCCTCCGGGGAGGGCAGTGGAGCGGCGGCAGTGGAGCGTGGGGCGCGCTGAGTCATGAGGGGCTCTCCTCAGTGCTGCACTCGGCAAAAAAGTACATAAGCATATATTGAGCGACACAACGGCTATTCACGTGTTACGCGGTTAAAGAGCGTGTCGTTGGCAGCATGGCCGCGTGACCCAGCTGACCGATCACACCCCGTCGATGCCGCAGACCCCGGTTGCCGTGCAAGGCGGCCGACCGGCCGCGCTGGCAGCGCTGGGCTCGGCCCTCGTGCGCGGAGCGACCGCGGCGGGGCTGGGGCTCGGGGCGCTCGCCGTTCTCGTGATGGTGTTGTGGATCAGCTCCCCGTACCCGGACAGCGGTCCGGGCGGGGCGCTGCATGTCGCGGCCGGGCTGTGGCTGTTGGCCCATGGCACGGAGCTCGTACGGACCGGCACACTGTCCGGGAGCCCGGCGCCGGTGGGGGTGGTGCCGCTGTTCCTGGTCGCGCTGCCGGCCTGGCTCGTGCACCGGGCGGCGCGTGACGCGCTCGAGCAGGACAGGGGGCGGCGGCGGCCGTCCGCGCGGGGTGCGGTGTGTGCGGTGACCGCGGGATATCTGCTGGTCGGCGCTGCTGCGGTGCTGTACGCGGCGGGCGGTCCGCTGGCGGCGGACCCGCTCAGCGTGGCTTTCCATCTGCCTGTGGTGACTGTGCTGTCGGCGGTGGCCGGGGTGTGGACGGCGAGCGGCCGGCCGCTCGGGCCGCTGCCGGCCGGGCTGCCGGAACGGGTACGGCGGGAACTCGCCCGCCCCCAGGTGGCCGTCGCGCTGCGGTCCGCGACGGCGGGAGCGGCGACGCTGCTGGGCGGCGGCGCGCTGCTGGTCGCGGCGTCGCTGGTGTGGCACGCGGACGCGACGCAGGACTCTTTCCTGCACCTCGCGGGGGAGTGGTCGGGGCGGTTGGCGGTGCTGCTGCTGGGGCTCGCCCTGGTGCCGAACGCGGCGGTCTGGGGCGCGGCGTACGGCCTCGGTCCCGGTTTCACACTCGGTACGGGCGCGACGGCGACGCCGCTGGCGTTGGCCGGGGATCCCGCGCTGCCTTACTTCCCACTGCTCGCCGCGGTTCCTTCGGAGGGGCCGGGCACGCCGCTGAACTGGGCGGCGCTGGTGGTGCCGGTGGCCGCGGGGGCGGTGATCGCGTGGTTCACGGAACGGGCGGCGGCACTGCGGTACACGGAACGGGAGGAGGTGTGGGGCTGCCGCGGGACCGCGCTGACCGTGCTGCTCGGGGCGACGGGATGCGCGGCGTTCACGGCAATCCTGACGGCGGCGTCGGGCGGCCCGATGGGCACGCGGGCGCTGGTGGAGTTCGGCCCGGTGTGGTGGCTGACGGGCCCGGCGGCGCTGCTCTGGTCGGCGGGGATCGGGGTGCCGGGGGCGCTGGGGCTGCGGGCGTGGCGGTTGCGGGGGCGACGGGGCGAGGCGGATGTGCCGGTGCCGGTTCCCGCTCCCGCTTCGGTTCCGGTTCCGGCGGACGAGGTGCCGGCCCCGGAGGCTCCGGAGGCGCTTGTGTCGACGGAGCCCGACGACCCGGCGTTGGAACCGTACGACGTCTTGCCGACGGGCTCGTGGAACGAGAGGGGCGAGCGGGAGGCGCGGGAGGCGCGGCGGGCGGCGCTGAGGGAGGCGTCGGGGGGTCTGATGTCGGAGTTCTCGCCGATGCGGATGCCGGAGCCGCCGATCGCGCCGACCGCGCCGGAGGAGCCGGTGGAGCGGGTGGAGCCGGAGGAGCCGGCGCCGGGCGCGCCGTAGGGGGTGTCCCCAGCCCCGCCCCTTCCCGAACCTGGGGGCAAGCCCCCAGCCCCCGGCCCGGTAGCTTCGCACCACGCCCCTGCCTTCGCGCCGAGCCGGTGGGGACGGGGGCTTCGCTGTGCGCGGCTGCAGGGCCGCTGCGCGGCAAAGGGGCGTGCCCGTTGCCGGACCAGCCCCCGCGCTGCGCGGCTTCGACCCTCGGGCCGACACAGCTGTACGGGGCAGGCGGCCCCGACTGCGAGGGAGGGCTGCGCGGTAGCGGGCAGCGAGCCCGCGCCGTTGCAGATTTGCACTGCCGGGTGGCCGGTCCTCGCCGTACGGCAGCTCCGCGCCGCGAGTCCCCCTGGGCGGCGGCTCCGCGCTGCCGGTGGCCTGTTGTGCAGGACCTCTGCGCGACACGCGCCTGCCGCGTTCCCGGGACCAGCCATCCCCCCGCGCGGCAGCTCGCGCCGCTGCGTGGCAGAGAGGCCATGCACACGGTCCCGCCCCCAAGGCGGGGCCGGGACCCGGAGAAACCGCGCGGGCGGCGCTCGTCTACTCCTGGATGCCGATCACTCCGCGGAGCGGCTCCGGGAGCAGGTCGTTGCAGGCCAGTTGGCCCGACTTGGTCAGCGCGTCGTTCACGCAGGTGTAATAGTCGCGGTAGACCAGCTGCGCCGTGAACGACGCCGCCACGATCACCAGCGCGATGCTCGCCATCACCAGACCGCTCACCGCCGCCGTGATCTGGGGCCTGCCCGGAGTCGCGGGTGCCACCGGCGTCGGCGGTGTGGGAGATGTCACGGCGTCCGACGCGCGGCGCTGGGGCTTGGCGCGCAGGGAGCTGATGCTCCAGTACAGCGCCAGCGCGCCGAGCAGCAGCGCGATCTCCGGGAGGTCGAACAGCGCGAAGAAGAATGCCCACATGCCGGAGAGCAGCGCATAGCGCGCGCGGCGCTGGGCCGGGTCCGTCGGGTCCCACTTCAGGCCGCCGGAGGAGCCGCCCTCGGGGCTCTGCTGGCCGCCGCCGTTCTGGCCGTTCTGACCGCTCGGGCGGCCGCCGAAGCCGCCGCCCGAGGAGCGGCCCGGCTGGCGGCTGCTCCACTGGCTGCCCCAGCCGGAACGGCCGGAACGGTCGTCAGGCGTGCCGGAGGAAGGCGTGTCGGAGGAAGACGAGGAGGAGTCGTCGGACGAGCCGTCGTTCGCCGGGCGCCGGGGCTGCCAGGGCTGGTCCGGCCTGCCCTCCGGCGGCGGCGCGAAGGGATTGTTGTCATCCGTGGACTGGCGCTCCCGCGGCAACAGGAGGTCCGTACGGCGGCGTCGGTCCGGCATCTGGTGAACGTCTTCCCCTCAGACCCAGCGCACATGGGGTCTTGTGTCGTCTTGCCCGTCAGGGGACGGGTCCTGTCCCCTGACGCTACCTCCCGGCCACGCCCCCGTCCCGTGGGGGCCGTTCTGTGTGCCGGTATCGTTGCTGACGGTCGGCCCCTTCGTAGAGTTCCCCGTATCGGGGGGCGCGATTCGTTCGTACGACCACACAAAGACGTACAGCAACGCGAGAAAGAGACCCGCCGTGGCCTCCCCGCCCCCCTCCGCCCGACCGGCCCGCCTCGTGGTCCTGGTCTCCGGCTCCGGAACGAATCTCCAGGCCCTGCTCGACGCGATCGCCGACGACCCTCAGGGCTTCGGCGCCCGTATCGTCGCCGTCGGCGCCGACCGGGACGGGATCGCCGGTCTGGAGCGCGCCGAGCGCGCCGGGCTGCCCACCTTTGTGTGCCGGGTCAAGGACTACGAGACGCGCGACGCGTGGGACACCGCGCTCACCGAGGCCACCGCCGCGTACGAACCGGATCTCGTCGTCTCGGCCGGTTTCATGAAGATCGTGGGGAAGGAATTCCTCGCCCGCTTCGGTGGCCGCTGCGTCAATACGCATCCCGCCCTGCTGCCCAGCTTCCCCGGAGCCCACGGAGTGCGCGACGCGCTCGCGTACGGCGCGAAGGTCACCGGATGCACCGTCCACTTCGTCGACGACGGCGTCGACACCGGCCCGATCATCGCGCAGGGCGTGGTCGAGGTACGGGACGAGGACGATGAAGCCGCTCTCCATGAGCGGATCAAGGAAATCGAGCGACGGCTGCTCGTCGAGGTCGTGGGGCGTCTGGCCCGTAACGGCTACCGCATTGAGGGACGAAAGGTAGTTTTCCCGTGACTGTTGAGGCTGCGAAGCGGGCCATCCGGCGAGCGCTGGTCAGTGTTTATGACAAGACGGGTCTTGAGGAGCTCGCCCGCGGGCTGCACGAGGCGGGTGTGGAGCTGGTCTCCACCGGCTCGACCGCCGCGAAGATCGCCGCGGCCGGGGTGCCGGTCACCAAGGTCGAGGAGCTCACCGGCTTCCCCGAGTGCCTGGACGGCCGGGTCAAGACGCTGCACCCGCGCGTGCACGCCGGCATCCTCGCCGACCTGCGGCTCGAGTCGCACCGCGAGCAGCTCGCCGAGCTCGGCGTGGAGCCCTTCGATCTCGTGGTCGTCAACCTCTACCCGTTCCGGGAGACCGTCGCCTCGGGCGCCTCTCCCGACGAGTGCGTCGAGCAGATCGACATCGGCGGCCCGTCGATGGTCCGCGCCGCCGCCAAGAACCACCCCTCCGTCGCTGTCGTCACCAGCCCCGCGCGGTACGCGGACGTCCTCGACGCGGTCAAGGAGGGCGGCTTCGACCTGACCGCCCGCAAGCGGCTCGCCGCCGAGGCCTTCCAGCACACCGCCTCGTACGACGTGGCCGTCGCCTCCTGGTTCGCCTCCTCCTACGCGCCCGCCGACGACTCGGTCCTCCCTGACTTCCTCGGCGCGACCTTCGAGCGTACGAACGTGCTTCGCTACGGCGAGAACCCGCACCAGGCCGCGGCGCTGTACTCCAACGGCAACGGGGGCCTGGCCGAGGCGGAGCAGCTGCACGGCAAGGAGATGTCGTACAACAACTACGTCGACACGGAGGCCGCCCGGCGCGCGGCGTACGACCACGACGAGCCCTGTGTCGCGATCATCAAGCACGCCAACCCGTGCGGCATCGCGGTCGGCGCGGATGTCGCCGATGCGCACCGCAAGGCGCACGCCTGCGACCCGCTGTCGGCGTTCGGCGGGGTCATCGCCGTCAACCGGCCGGTCACGGTCGCGCTTGCCGAGCAGGTCGCCGAGATCTTCACCGAGGTCATCGTCGCTCCGGCGTACGAGGACGGCGCGGTCGAGGTGCTGGCCCGCAAGAAGAACATCCGCGTGCTGCGTTGTACGGGCTCCCCGGCGGCCCCCGTCGAACTCCGGCCCATCGAGGGCGGCGCGCTGCTGCAGATCAAGGACCGCCTTCAGGCGGAGGGCGACGACCCGGCGAACTGGACGCTGGCGACGGGTGAGGCGCTGTCGGCGGACGAGCTGGCCGAGCTCGCCTTCGCGTGGAAGGCCTGCCGCGCGGTCAAGTCCAACGCGATCCTGCTCGCCAAGGACAGCGCGTCGGTCGGTGTCGGCATGGGCCAGGTCAACCGCGTCGACTCCGCGAAGCTCGCGGTGGAACGGGCCGGCGCCGAGCGCGCGGAAGGTTCCTACGCCGCGTCGGACGCGTTCTTCCCGTTCCCGGACGGCCTGGAGATCCTGCTGGCCGCGGGCATCAAGGCCGTGGTGCAGCCGGGTGGTTCGGTGCGGGACGAGCTGGTGGTGGAGGCGGCGAAGAAGGCGGGCGTGACGATGTACTTCACGGGCACGCGCCACTTCTTCCACTGAGCAGGAGCTGTACGGCCTGAGGGCAGCACCTCCGCACCCCCGCCCCGGGCGGGGGTGCGGTTCGGTGTCAGCGGCAGTAGCCGACGCCGGAGATCCGGGTGTGCCGGCCACGGCCGTCGGTCTCAGTGCTCCGGCCGAAGAGGCGCGAATGTGCCGGTAGAACGGCCGAAGGCCGTAAACCCGCCGGTCGGCGAGTGTTACGGCCTTCGTGTATTCGGTACGTGTGTGGTGCCAAGTACCTCAGTAACGCGGGCGGTTGAACCAGGCAGACGCCTGCGAGTTCACCATCGCGCCGAGGATGATGCCGCCGATGGCGAGGGTGACGAGGCCGCCGACCACGCCGCTGGCCTGGCCGGACGCGAAGTTGGCGAGGGATCCGAGGATCATCAGCGATGCGTACACGATCGTGATGACGCGGATGGCGGTGCCGCCGGTGGAGAACTTCACCCCGAGGAAGATCGCCAGGCCCGCGAAGGCCAGCAGGATGATGACCACGATAAAGCCGAGACCGGCCAGGCCAGTTGCTGCGTCCGAGTCGACCGCGTCCGAGGCAGCCGCGATGGCGATGGCCGCGATGATTCCGACGAGGACCTGCAGACCGCCAATGATGTACAGGAGGACGCGGGCCGCAGTCATCAGACCGGGCATGGACGTCGGGGCGCCGCCGTAGGGCTGCACCGGCGGGGCCTGCGGGTAGCCGTATGCCGGCTGCTGCGGCTGGCCGTAGCCCGGCTGCTGCGGCTGGCCCTGCTGGGGGTAGCCGTAGCCCGGCTGCTGCGGCTGGCCCTGCGGCTGGCCGTAGGGGTTGTTCGGGTCGCCGAAGCTCATGGCGGGATTCCTCCGTTGAAAATGCGGGGACGATGCGGTCCGAGCGGAGGAACGTCACGAGATCAGCGGTTTGCCCCCCAACACTGCCGCGGTACTGCGCGGCTCATCGTGGTATTAACGTCGACTTTTTGTCCAGTCGGGATCCGTATGTGTTGTGCAAGTGCAACCTCAGGTTCCCTTGCGGCGGGCCGGGAGTGAGCGTGAAGACGCCGCGATCGGCACGTGACGGCGGCCCGAATTGGAACCCGGGCGGGTCCATCCGCGAGGATGGGTCCATGACCGCCCAGATTCTCGATGGCAAGGCCACCGCAGCCGCGATCAAGTCCGACCTGACCGCCCGCGTGGCGGCGCTCAAGGAGCGGGGCATCACCCCGGGCCTTGGGACCCTGCTCGTCGGGGACGACCCGGGCAGCCGTTGGTACGTCAGCGGCAAGCACCGCGACTGCGCGCAGGTCGGCATCGCCTCGATCCAGCGCGAACTGCCCGACACCGCCACGCAGGAAGAGATCGAGGCGGTCGTACGGGAACTCAACGACAACCCCGAGTGCACGGGCTACATCGTCCAGCTGCCGCTCCCCAAGGGCATCGACGCCAACCGCGTCCTGGAGCTGATGGACCCGGCCAAGGACGCGGACGGGCTGCACCCGATGAGCCTCGGCAAGCTGGTGCTCGGTGTGGATGGCCCGCTGCCGTGCACTCCGTACGGCATCGTCCAGCTGCTCCGGCACCACGGCGTCGAGATCAACGGCGCGAATGTGGTGGTCGTGGGCCGCGGGATCACCATCGGGCGGCCGATGCCGCTGGTGCTGACCCGTAAGTCCGAGAACGCGACGGTGACGCAGTGCCACACCGGTACGCGCGATCTGTCCGCGCATCTGCGGCAGGCGGACATCATCGTGGCCGCGGCCGGTGTCCCGCACCTGGTCAAGCCGGAGGACGTCAAGCCGGGCGCGGCCGTACTCGACGTCGGCGTCAGCCGCGACGAGAACGGCAAGATCGTCGGGGACGTCCACCCGGGCGTCGCCGAGGTGGCCGGCTGGGTCGCCCCGAACCCGGGCGGCGTGGGCCCGATGACCCGCGCGCAGCTGCTGGTCAACGTGGTCGAGGCGGCGGAGCGCGCAGCGGTCGCCGCCGCGGGCTGACCGGGAAGGCTGAGCCCATGGGTGTACGCACGAACGACGGAGCCGACGCGGCGGAGCCGCGGGGCGCGGGCGCGAGCCCGAACGGGGCGGGGACCGGTGGCGACGCGGCGGCCGCGGCGGCCGCCCGGAAGAGGGCGTCCACCGCGGAGGACAAGCCGTCCCGGCCGGGTGCCGCTGACGCCAACGGCGCCGCCCGGAAGCCGGTGGCCGATGCGGCCGGTGGCGGGACTGGCGGCGACGAGGGTGCCGCGCCGAAGTCCGCGGCCGACGACGCCGGTGCTCCTGCCGAGGACGGCGAGTCCGCTGCGGCGGTCCGCTCTCGTTCCGGCGACCGGGACTCGGGTGCCGCTGACGCCAACGGCGCCGCCCGGAAGCCGGTGGCCGATGCGGCCGGTGGCGGGACTGGCGGCGACGAGGATGCCGCGCTGAAGTCCGCGGACGGCGCCGTCGACAGCGGACCCCGTCCGGAAGCCGACGCCACCTCCCCGAAGCCGGAGACCCCGGACACCGCTGCCGCCGCCGTGATCGCCGACGCCGTCCACCCCCGCCACGCCGGTCCGGACGACACCGGCCCGGACGCCGACGCCGCCTCCGCGACGGCGGCCGACAGTCAAGGGGCCGGCCCCGGCGCCGGGAAGACGCCCTCCCGTCGGCCCCCCTCCCTCACCCGGGACACCGCCCGGCCCGAGGGTGGTGGACGGGCCGCGCCCGGGGACGCTTCCGCGCCCGCTCGGCAGTGGCCCCTGCTCACCGTCCTCGCCCTCGCAGGCGTCGGCCTGGTGATCGTCGGCAGCGATGCCTTCGCCGACGCCTTCCGGGTGGGCACCATCCTGATCGGCGTGGCCCTGCTCACCGGTGCGGTCATGCGCCGCACCCTGCCCTCCGTCGGCATGCTCGCGGTGCGCTCGCGCTTCACGGACATGGTCACGTACGGGCTGCTCGGCACCCTGATCGTGCTGCTCGCGCTCGTGACGCAGCCGAAGCCGTGGCTCGACGTCCCGTTCCTCGAGGACGCCGTCCACTTCACCGTCCGTTAGTCCCGACGTTTGGTCCCGACGTTCGAGTATCTTGATGACGAGATATCTGGAGTATCTTGATGACGAGATATATCGGCGGAGTCTGAGACCGCGACATCACTGACTTCGCCGACCCCAGCCGAAGCGCGTGAGAGGGACGTTCCACGTCATGGCCAAGATCAAGGTAGCCAACCCGGTCGTCGAGCTCGATGGCGACGAGATGACCCGCATCATCTGGTCCTTCATCAAGGACAAACTGATCCTGCCGTACCTCGATGTCGAGCTGAAGTACTTCGACCTGGGCATCGAGCACCGCGACGCCACCAACGACCAGGTGACCGTCGACGCCGCCAAGGCCATCAAGGAGCACGGCGTCGGCGTCAAGTGCGCCACGATCACGCCGGATGAGGCGCGGGTCGACGAGTTCAACCTCAAGGCGATGTACCGCTCGCCGAACGGCACCATCCGCAACATCCTCGGCGGCGTCATCTTCCGTGAGCCGATCATCATGGAGAACGTGCCGCGGCTCGTCCCGGGCTGGACCAAGCCGATCGTCGTCGGCCGTCACGCCTTCGGCGACCAGTACCGCGCCACCGACCTGAAGGTCCCGGGCCCGGGCACCCTCACCATGACCTTCACCCCGAAGGACGGCTCCGATCCGATCGAGCTCGAGGTCCACGAGTTCCCGGGCTCCGGTGTCGCCCTCAGCATGTACAACCACGACGAGTCGATCCGCGACTTCGCGCGCGCCTCGTTCCGGTACGGCCTGGCCCGTGAGTATCCGGTCTACATGTCCACGAAGAACACGATCCTCAAGAAGTACGACGGTCGCTTCAAGGACATCTTCCAGGAGATCTTCGACGCCGAGTTCAAGGCCGAGTTCGACGCCAAGGGCCTCACCTACGAGCACCGCTTGATCGACGACATGGTCGCCTCGGCGCTCAAGTGGGAGGGCGGCTATGTCTGGGCCTGCAAAAACTACGACGGCGACGTCCAGTCCGACATCGTCGCGCAGGGCTTCGGCTCGCTCGGCCTGATGACCTCGGTCCTGATGTCCCCCGACGGCAAGACCATCGAGGCCGAGGCGGCGCACGGCACGGTCACCCGCCACTACCGCCAGCACCAGCAGGGCAAGGCGACTTCGACCAACCCGATCGCCTCGATCTTCGCCTGGACCCGTGGTCTCGCCCACCGCGGCAAGCTGGACGGCACTCCCGAGGTCACCAGGTTCGCCGAGACGCTCGAGCAGGTCTGCATCGAGACCGTCGAGGGCGGCCAGATGACCAAGGACCTGGCGCTGCTCATCTCCAAGGACGCCCCGTGGCTGACCACGGAGCAGTTCCTGGACGCGCTCGACGCCAACCTGCAGAAGAAGATGGCGTCCGTCTGAGTCAACCGGCACCGAACGACCGACAGCGCCCGTCCTCTCCCCCGAGGGAGGACGGGCGCCGTCGTGCTTCAAGAGTCATGGACGCGCCAACCGCGTTCAAGGGACGCCTGGTGCCTGTGGCATGGAAGTGACCATTCCGCCACGGTGTGATCGTTGGGCTACGGATGCGAGACTGAAGCGGCAGCCGGGGCGGGGCGCGCAGGGGGGCGCACCAACTGTCCCGAATGCTCCCGTGCACTCCAAATACAGGAACTGACATCCTGGCTCTGCGCATCCCACTGGGTAGTCCGGAACACGGACGCCCGAAGGGCACGGCACGGGGTCGGGACAGCGCGGGGCACATCAGGAACGTTCGGGGGACAAGGGGGGGCAATGCCTCGTTGGAAGGCACTACCGGAGGAGCTGGACCCGCAGGTCCGGGAGTTCACCAGCCAGCTCCGTCGGCTCGTCGACCGCAGCGGGCTGAACCTCGCCGCGGTCGCGGACCGTACCGGGTACAGCAAGACGTCGTGGGAGCGGTATCTGAACGGCCGGCTGCTCGCGCCCAAGGGCGCGATCGTGGCGCTGGCCGAGGTGACCGGTACGAACACGCTCCATCTCACCACCATGTGGGAGCTGGCGGAGCGCGCCTGGAGCCGCTCCGAGATGCGCCACGACATGACCATGGAAGCGATACGGATCTCCCAGGCGCGGGCGGCGCTCGGTGAGTTCGGCCCTGCCCCCGCGGGCACCGCGAACAGCCGCTCGGGGGGTCGCACGGCCGCGCCCGCGGAGCCCGCCGGACCGGAGGCCGGGGCGTTCAGGACCGATGAGCAGCGCCGTCCGCGCGTACCGGTGCAGCCCGGCCCGGACCACCAGGGTTCGCCCGGTCACCAGGGCCCGCCGATGTCACCGCCGACCGCACCTTCCGGCCCCACCGCCTCCCCCGACCAGGGACGTGGAAAGCGCAAAGTCACCATGTTCCTGGCCGGCGTGGTCGGCGCGCTGCTGGTGATAGCCGCGGCCGTGCTCCTGACCGACCTCGGCGGTGACGGCGACGGCGGCAAGAGCGCGGCCAAGACGCCGTCGGCCACGCCGACGACCAGCAGCCCGCCGCTGCCGGCCGGTGTGAAGTGCAGTGGCAAGGACTGCACGGGTCAGGACCCGGAGGCCATGGGCTGCGGCGGACAGCTCGCCAAGACCGTCTCCAGCGCGACTGTCGGCAAGGCCCGGGTCGAGGTCCGGTACAGCAAGACCTGCCAGGCGGCCTGGGCCCGGATCACTCAGGCGGCCCCCGGCGACACGGTGCAGATAAGCGTGGGCGGCAAGGGCGCGCAGAACGGCCTGGTGAACGCGGACAACGACGCGTACACCCCCATGACCGCGGCGGCGGCGCCGGCCGAGGTGAAGGCGTGCGCGACGCTGAAGACGGGGACGACGGGCTGCACCGGGCAGCAGTGAGCGCAGCGGTGGGCCTTGGGTGGGCCATGGGTGAGCGGTGCGTGAGCCGCGCGTGAGCCGCGCGTGAGCCGCGCCACAAGGGGGCGGGGAATGCCGGGGTCGCGGGTCGGATAGCCTGACGCTGGATGTCTCTTCACGTCAAGATTCAGAAGACGCGCGCGAAGGGGTGTCCAGCACCAGGGGCAGGGACCCCCACCGCCAGCTGTCTTACGGAGATCGCCATGACCCGCACTCCCGTGAATGTCACCGTGACCGGCGCGGCCGGCCAGATCGGCTACGCGCTGCTCTTCCGCATCGCCTCCGGCCACCTGCTCGGCGCGGACGTGCCGGTCAAGCTTCGTCTCCTCGAGATCCCGCAGGGCCTGAAGGCCGCCGAGGGCACCGCGATGGAGCTCGAGGACTGCGCCTTCCCGCTGCTGAGCGGCATTGAGATCACGGACGACCCGAACGTCGCCTTCGACGGGGCCAACGTGGCCCTGCTGGTCGGCGCCCGTCCGCGTACGAAGGGCATGGAGCGCGGCGACCTCCTCTCCGCCAACGGCGGCATCTTCAAGCCGCAGGGCAAGGCCATCAACGACAACGCCGCGGACGACATCAAGGTCCTCGTCGTCGGCAACCCGGCCAACACCAACGCGCTCATCGCGCAGGCCGCGGCCCCGGACGTACCGGCCGAGCGCTTCACCGCGATGACCCGCCTCGACCACAACCGCGCGATCTCCCAGCTCGCGAAGAAGACCGGCGCCCCGGTCTCCGAGATCCGCCGCCTCACGATCTGGGGCAACCACTCCGCGACCCAGTACCCGGACATCTTCCACGCCGAGGTGGCGGGCAAGAACGCCGCGGAGGTCGTGAACGACGAGAAGTGGCTCGCCGACACCTTCATCCCGACCGTCGCCAAGCGCGGCGCCGCGATTATCGAGGCCCGTGGCGCGTCCTCGGCCGCCTCGGCCGCGAACGCCGCGATCGACCACGTCCACACCTGGGTCAACGGCACCGCGGAGGGCGACTGGACCTCCATGGGCATCCCGTCGGACGGCTCCTACGGCGTCCCGGAGGGCCTGATCTCGTCGTTCCCCGTCACCACGAAGGACGGCACGTACGAGATCGTCCAGGGCCTGGACATCAACGACTTCTCGCGTGCGCGCATCGACGCGTCGGTGAAGGAGCTGGAGGAGGAGCGCGCGGCGGTCCGCGAGCTCGGCCTCATCTGATCCGTACGCCTCACGTACGTACGCACCGCCCCCGGCAGCCGACAGGCCGCCGGGGGCGTTTGTCATGCCGGTGGAACCGACCATGTGGAACTGACCTCCCCGGACAGGAGGAGCTGGATGCGGTCGGCTCGACCTGCCGCTGGTCCGACGGGTACACCCACGACTTCGTGCCCGCGTTCGTGAATCCGGCGATCACCGTGCTGCTGTCCCTCGCGGTGATCGCGGCCGGTGTCGCCCTCGGTCACGCCGGGGCCGCGCGGGATGCGGCCCGACGGAGTTGATGCGGCCGGAGTGCGCCTGCCCCGCCGGGGCAAAGTGATACGGGTAACTTTGAGACACCCAATGCGCATGCTTTCCGAACCCTGGGGCAGGGGACCCGACCGCCGGATATCACCGGTGTGGAACGTATCGGGAACGGAAGGCAAAACGCGACGTGTCGGCACAACAGACCATCCACGTGGGCGGAGAGTGGCGCGCAGCCGTATCCGGCGCCACGCGCGAGATAATCGACCCCGCTGACGCGACCGTCTTCGCCGTCGTGGCGGAGGGCGGGACCGAGGACACCGACGCCGCGATCGCCGCCGCGCGTACCGCGTTCGACCAGGGCGAGTGGCCCCGCACCCCCGTCGCCGAGCGTGCCGCGCTGCTGCGGCGCGTCGCCGAGTTGCTCCAGCGCGACCGCGAAGAGATCGGTCTGCTGGAGAGCCGGGACGCCGGAAAGACCCTTGAAGAAGGGCGTGTCGACGTCGACTGCGTGAGCGACGCCTTCCGTTACTTCGCCGACCTCGTCATGAACGAGAGCGGCGGGAGAGTGGTGGACGCCGGTTCGCCGGACATCCACAGTGTGGTGGTGCATGAGCCCGTCGGGGTGTGTGCGCTGATCACGCCCTGGAACTACCCGCTCCTGCAAGCGAGCTGGAAGATTGCCCCGGCGCTGGCCGCAGGCAATACCTTTGTGATCAAGCCCAGCGAGATCACCCCGCTGACCACCGTCGCGCTCATCGAGCTGCTTGTCGAGGCCGGACTGCCCGTCGGCGTCGCGAACATCGTCACCGGCGCCGGCGACCCCGTCGGGGCCCGGCTGGCCGAGCACCCCGATGTGGATCTCGTGTCCTTCACCGGCGGACTGTCCAGCGGTACGAAGGTGATGCGCACCGCCGCCGACAGCGTCAAGAAGGTCGCCCTCGAACTCGGCGGCAAGAACCCCAACGTCGTCTTCGCCGATGCGTGCGGGACGGAAGAGGGCTTCGACACGGCCGTCGATCAGGCGCTCAACGCGGCGTTCATTCACAGCGGGCAGGTCTGTTCCGCCGGGTCGCGGCTCATCATCGAGGAGTCGCTGCGCGAGCGCTTCGTCGGCGAACTCGCCCGCCGCGCCGAGAAGATCCGCCTCGGACGAGGCACCGAGAAGGGCGTGGAGTGCGGCCCCCTCGTCTCTCGGCAGCAGCTCGCCAAGACCGAGGAGTACGTGGCCTCCGCCCTGGCGGAGGGCGCGGTGCTGCGGGCCGGTGGAGCGAGGCCGGAAGGGGAGGGGTACGAGGGGTACTTCTACCGGCCCACCGTGCTCGACCAGTGCCACCGCGACATGCGCGTCGTACGCGAAGAGATCTTCGGCCCCGTCCTGACCGTCGAGACCTTCCGTACGGAGGACGAGGCCGTCGCCCTCGCCAACGACACCGAGTACGGGCTCGCCGGTGCCGTATGGACCGCCGACCCGGGCCGGGCGCGGCGCGTCGCCGGGCGGCTGCGGCACGGGACCGTCTGGATCAATGACTTCCACCCCTATCTGCCACAGGCCGAGTGGGGCGGATTCGGGAAGAGCGGCATCGGCCGTGAACTCGGGCCCGCCGGCCTCGCCGAGTACCGCGAGGCCAAGCACATCTACCAGAACCTCGCCCCGCGTCCCGTGCGCTGGTTCGCGGGCTGAGCAGGGGTACGCAGAAATGACGCAGCAGAACATGACCACGTACGACTATGTCGTCGTCGGCGGCGGCACCGCGGGATCCGTGATCGCCTCCCGGCTCACCGAGAACCCGGACATCACCGTCGCCGTCATCGAGGGCGGACCGAGCGATGTCGACCGCCCCGAAGTCCTCACCCTGCGGCGCTGGATGGGGCTCCTCGGCGGCGAGCTCGACTACGACTACCCGACCACCGAGCAGCCTCGCGGCAACTCCCACATCCGGCACAGCCGCGCCCGGGTGCTCGGCGGCTGCTCCTCCCACAACACCCTCATCGCCTTCCGGCCGCTGCCGTCCGACTGGGACGAGTGGGCGGCGGCCGGCGCCGAGGGCTGGGACGCCGCCGCGATGGACCCGTACTTCGACCGGCTGCTGAACAACATCGTCCCCGTCGACGAGGCGGACCGTAACGCCATCGCCCGTGACTTCGTCGACGCGGCCCAGGCGGCGGTGGCCGTCCCGCGCGTCGAGGGCTTCAACAAGAAGCCGTTCCACGAAGGCGTCGGCTTCTTCGACCTCGCGTACCACCCGGAGAACAACAAGCGGTCCTCCGCCTCGGTCGCGTATCTGCACCCGTTCCTGGACCGCCCGAACCTGCATATCGCCCTGGAGACCTGGGCGTACAAGCTGGAGCTGGACGGCACACGCGCGACCGGGGTGCATGTCCGTACGAAGGACGGCGAGGAGCAGTTCGTCGAGGCGCGGCACGAAGTCCTGGTCTGCGCCGGCGCGGTGGACACTCCGCGGCTGCTGCTGCACTCCGGCATCGGGCCGCGCGCCGATCTGGAGCGCCTCGGCATCCCCGTCGTACACGATCTGCCGGGCGTCGGCGAGAACCTGCTCGACCACCCGGAATCGGTGATCGTCTGGGAGACGCACGAGCCGATCCCCGAGAACTCGGCGATGGACAGCGACGCGGGCCTCTTCGTACGGCGGGATCCGGACGCACAAGGGCCCGACCTGATGTTCCACTTCTACCAAATACCGTTCACCGACAACCCGGAGCGGCTCGGCTATCAGCGGCCCGCGCACGGGGTGTCGCTGACGCCGAACATCCCCAAGCCGCGCAGTCGCGGCCGGCTGTATCTGACCAGCGCGGATCCGGATGTAAAGCCTGCGTTGGACTTCCGTTACTTCACTGATGAGGACGACTACGACGGTCGTACGCTCGTCGACGGCATCAAGATCGCCCGCGAGATAGCCAAGGCCGAACCGCTGGCCGGCTGGCTGAAAAGGGAGGTCTGCCCGGGGCCCGAGGTCACCTCCGACGAGGCGATCGGGGAGTACGCGCGGAAGGTCGCGCACACGGTGTACCACCCCGCAGGCACCTGCCGAATGGGTGCCGCCACTGATGAACTTGCCGTAGTTTCCCCGGACTTGACGGTCAGGGGTCTCGACGGCATCCGTATCGCGGACGCGTCCGTATTCCCGACGATGCCCGCCGTGAACCCGATGATCGGGGTCCTGATGGTCGGAGAGAAGTGCGCGGAGCTGCTGTCCGCGGCTTCCGAGGAGAGGGGCGTGACCCGATGAAGTCCGAGACCGAGTCCGAGACCGGCACCAAGGCCGGGACCAAGGCGGAGACCAAGGCCGGGACCAAGGCCGGGACCAAGGCCGAGCCCGGCGCGGAGACGAAGGGTGCGGAGGTGACCGAGGAGGCCGCTTCCGACGCCGGTCAGCCACCCGTCTTCTCCGTACGCGACCTGTGGAAGGTCTTCGGTCCGAAGGCCGGCCGCATCCCCGGCGACGCCGAACTCGGTGCGCTCTCCCCGGTCGAGCTGCGCGAGCGCACCGGCTGCACCGCCGCCGTACGCGATGTCTCCTTCGATGTGCGCAAGGGCGAGGTCTTCGTCGTCATGGGCCTCTCCGGCTCCGGCAAGTCGACGCTCGTACGCTGTCTGACCCGGCTGATCGAGCCCACATCCGGGTCGATCGCCATCGACGGCGAGGACGTGCTGTCCATGGACACGGCGCGGCTGCGCGAACTGCGCCGCCACCGTGCGTCCATGGTCTTCCAGCACTTCGGCCTGCTGCCGCACCGTTCCGTGCTCGACAACGTCGCGTACGGCCTCGAGATCCAGGGCATGGGCAAGACCGCCCGCCGTTCCCGGGCCGCGGACGTCATCGCCAAGGTGGGCCTCGAGGGCCTCGAGCACCGCCGTCCCGGACAGCTCTCGGGCGGTCAGCAGCAGCGGGTCGGGCTTGCCCGTGCGCTCGCAGTCGACCCCGAAGTGCTGCTCTTCGACGAGCCGTTCAGCGCGCTCGACCCGCTGATCCGCCGCGATATGCAGGAGGAGGTCATCCGGCTGCACCGCGAGGAAGGCCGGACGATGATCTTCATTACGCACGATCTGAGCGAGGCGCTGAAGCTCGGCGACCGTATCGCGCTGATGCGGGACGGCCGGATCGTTCAGCTGGGCACGCCGGAGGAGATCGTGGGCTCGCCCGCCGACGACTATGTACGGGACTTCGTCCGCGATGTACCGCGCGAGCAGGTCATGACGGTGCGTACGGCCATGCGCCCCGCGGACGCCGGCGAGGCCGAGAGCGGACCGGCGCTCGCCGCCGACGCGACCGTCTTCGAGGCGATCGAGGCGGTCGCCCGCAGCGGCCGGACCGCGCGTGTCGTGCAGGACGGGCGGTGCCTGGGGGTCGTCGACCACCGCGGGCTGCTGGATGTCGTGGCCGGCCTCGACCGTGGTGCCGATACGGACAAGGCGGTCGTCGCATGACGGCCGTCGTCACCGCCCCCGCCAAGGAGGCGGCCGCACCCGAACGCACCCTCCGGACCCTGCTGCGCCACCGCGTCAAGGGCAAGCTCCTGCTGCTCGCCGTCGCCGCGCTGGTGCTGATACCTGTCGGCATCGCGCTGTGGGGCAGCGGCAGCTGGCCCGGCGGGCTGACCATCGACGTCTCCGGGCCGCTTGACGACGCCAACCAGTGGGTCATCGACAACCGCGAGACCCACCCTCTTTTCCTCTACTTCCTGCTCCACTTCTCCAACACCGCCGTGGAAGCCGTCGACGGGGTCTACCGGTTCCTGGACGCCATGGGCTGGCCGGGTGTCCTGGCCGCCGGTGTGCTGTTCGCCTGGCGGGCCGCCGGGCTCGGGCGGCGCGGGGTCAAGGTCGCGGCGACCGCGTTCGGGGCGTTCGCCGTGTGCGGGCTGCTCGGGATGTGGGACGCCACGCTGCTCACCATCGCGCTGATGGTCGTCGCGGTGGCCGTCGCCGCGCTGCTCGGCGTACTGATCGGTCTGGCGGCCGGGCTGTCCGACCGTTTCGACCGGGCGCTGCGGCCGGTGCTGGACACCATGCAGGTGCTGCCCGCCTTCGCGTATCTGCTCCCCTTCGTGCTGGTCTTCGGCACTGGCACGCCCGCCGCGCTCTTCTGCACGGTGATCTACGCAGCCCCGCCGATGGCCCGTCTCACGGCACTCGGACTGCGCGGCGCCGACCCCGCCGTGCTCGAGGCCTCCGCGTCGCTCGGCGCGAGCGGCTGGCAGCGGCTGCGAACGGCGAGGCTGCCGCTCGCCCGCAAGCAGATGCTCCTCGGCCTCAACCAGACGATCATGATGGCTCTCTCGATGGTCGTCATCGCGGCCCTCGTCGGCGCCGGCGGACTCGGCGAGGAGGTGTACTCGGCCCTCTCCACCGTCGACGTCGGCAAGGCGCTCGCCGCCGGCATCCCGATCGTGCTGATCGCGATCTGGCTGGACCGTACGACGGCGGCGGCAGGCGACCGTATCGGCGAGAGCGCGCCGGGCGGCGGCCTGCTGCACGGCCGGTCCGCGTGGGCGCTGGTGTTCGCCGGTGTCGTCGCCGCGGAGGCGGGGCGGCTGGCGGTCGGCAAGGCCTGGCCGGAGGGCTGGACGTACGACATCTCCACGCCCGTCAACAAGGCCCAGGACTGGATCACCGAGAACCTCTCCTCCGGCGTCCCGGTCCTCGGCGGTACGGAGGTGTGGTCGGAGCACTTCACGCTCTGGATCCTCAACCCCCTGCGCGACACCCTGCTCTGGCTGCCGTGGTGGTCCGTACTGCTGCTGGTGGCCGCCGTGGCCTGGCTGGTCGGCACCTGGGCGACGGCGCTGACCGCCACGGTCTCGATGGCGGCGATCGGCGTACTGGGGGTCTGGGCGAAGTCGCTCGACACGCTCTCGCAGGTGCTCGCGGCGCTTGTCCTGACGCTCTTCCTGGGTGTCCTCGCGGGCATCTTCTGCGCGCGGGCCGGACGTCTGGAGCGCTGGTTGCGGCCCGTGCTCGACGCCATGCAGACCATGCCGCAGTTCGTGTATCTCATCCCGGTGGTCGCGCTGTTCGGCGTCACCCGCGCCTCGGCGATCATCGCGGCTGTCGTCTATGCGCTGCCCGCCGTCGTACGCATCACGACGCAGGGTCTGCGCGAGGTCGAACCGGCCGCGCTGGAGGCTTCCCGCTCGCTCGGCGCGTCGACCCGGCAGCAACTCCTCCAGGTGCAGCTGCCGCTTGCCCGCCCGGCGCTCCAGCTCGCCGTCAACCAGGGTGTCGTGCTGGTCCTCGCCGTGGTTGTCGTCGGCGGCCTGGTCGGCGGCGGCGCGCTCGGCTACGACGTCGTGAAGGGCCTCTCCCGGGGCGAGATGGGCATCGGGATGACAGCCGGAGTCGCGATCGTCTGCCTCGGTCTCGTACTGGACCGGATCACGCAGTCCACCACCCGCAAGACCGACTGAACCCGTCCCTCCATGCACAGGAGCACCATGCGCACCCTCCGTACCACCACCGCTGTTGTCAGTGCCCTCGGAATCCTCACTCTCAGCGCGTGCGGCGCTGCCGACACCGGCAAGAAGGACGCGGTGGGCGGCAAGAAGTCCGTGACGCTGACCGTCCCGTCCTGGGTCGGCGCCCAGGCCAACACTGCCGTCGCCGGTTACATCCTGAAGAAGGAGCTGGGCTACACCGTCAAGACCCAGCAGATGGGCGAGGTACTCGCCTGGGACGCGCTCTCCAAGGGCGACATCGACGCGATCATGGAGGACTGGGGTCACCCCAAGGAGGAGAAGCAGTACGTCGCGACGAAGAAGACCGTCGTCAAGGGCGGCGACCTCGGCGTCACCGGTCACATCGGCTGGTTCGTGCCGAAGTACTACGCGGACAAGAACCCCGATGTCACGGACGCCAAGAACCTCAACAAGTACGCCGAGGACTTCAAGACCGCGGAGAGCGGTGGCAAGGGCGAGATCCTCGAGGGGTCGCCGGACTACGTCACCAACGACGACGCACTCATCAAGAACCTGAAGCTGGACCTCAAGACCACCTACTCGGGCTCCGAGGCCGCGCAGATCACCGCGATGAAGAAGTACGCCAAGGAGAAGAAGCCCTTCCTGACGTACTGGTGGACCCCGCAGTGGCTGAACGCCCAGATCGACATGGTCGAGGTCAAGCTGCCGGAGTACAAGGCGGGTTGTGACGCGGACCCGAAGAAGATCGCCTGCGCCTACCCGAACACGCCGCTGCAGAAGTACTTCAACGCCGACTTCGCCAAGAACGGCGGCGAGGCTGCGGAGTTCCTGAGGAACTTCAAGTGGACGACCGCGCAGCAGAACGAGGTCGCGCTGATGATCGCCGGCGAGAAGATGTCGCCGGAGGCGGCGGCCGAGAAGTGGGTCAAGGCGAACGAGTCGACGTGGAAGGCCTGGCTCCCGAAGAAGTAGCCTCAGAAACCCCTCAACTCTCTTGAGGGGAAGGGGTCCTGCGACCGAAGATCCATACATGTTCGGACTCCGGAAGCAAGAACTCAACGTTCTCGTACTGCGTGACGCGGACGGCATCGCCGATGCCGTCCGCGCCGCGTTGGACACTGCCACGCCCGAGGAGCGCCCGGGCCTCGAGCGGGCGGCCGCCCTCGTCGCCGAGGCCGCGGCCGCCTCGGACGCCGAGCTGCGCGGTCGCTGGGTGCGCGGGCATCTGGCCGCGGCGGGCATCGAAGGGCCGGCCGACTCGATCACGGCGATCAAGGCGCTGCGCCAGGCCGAGCGGCAGCTGAGTCTTTACTCGGCGCTGACCCTGGCGAAGGACGCGGAGGCGACCAGGCCCGGAGCCGGTCGGACCGGCCTGGCGGACCAGGCCGGTTAGTCCGCGGGCTCTGTGCGCCCTGTGCCCTGTGGGCCCTGTGTGCGGTCCGCGCGCAGGCTCTCGGCGATGGTCCGTACCGCCGCCATCGCCTTCCTGTGCAGACCGGGCCCGAAGGTGATCCGGGTCGCGCCGAGGCGGCCCAGCTCCGCGACGCTCGGACTGCCCGGCAGCGGCGCGACATTGATCGGGCCTTCGATCTCCTCGCGCAGCAACGGGAGTTGCTCCGGCGGTACGGCGAACGGATAGACACAGTCCGCCCCGGCCGCGACATAGAGCCGCGCCCGGGTGATCGCCTGCGCGGGGTCGCTCACGCCGCGCAGGAACGAGTCGACCCGGGCGTTGATGAACAGCCGGTCGCCCGCCTCCGCCCGTACCTCCGCCAGCCAGTCCGCGTGCCGCTGCGGGTCCTTGAGCGCTTTCGTGGCCGAGTCGGAGTCCTCCAGGTTGCAGCCGACCGCGCCGGTGTCGAGGATCCGGGCCACCAGTTCCTTCGGGGACAGGCCGTAGCCGGCTTCGACGTCCGCGGAGACGGGGACGTCCACCGAGCGGGCGATACGGGTGACGGCCGCGAACATCTCGTCCGCGGGCGTCTGCCCGTCCTCGTATCCGAGTGCGGCCGCGACACCGGCGCTCGGGGTGGCCAGCGCCGGGAAGCCCGCGTCCGCGAAGGCGCGGGCACTGGCCGCGTCCCAGGGGCCGGGCAGGACCAAGGGATCGCCGGGCGAACGGCCGTGGTGCAGGGCGCGGAAGACGGTCACGGTCATTTCTTCTGGACCTCCTGGACCTTCTGGATCTCCTGGACCTTCTGGATCCCCCGGATAGTCCGGTTCTCCCGGATCTCCCGGGGCAGTGGGCGGCGTTCAGTGCTTGAACTGGCCGGGCGTGTAGTGGCCGGGGACCATGCGGGTCGACACGCCGATGCGGTTCCAGGCGTTGATGACCGTGATCGCGGAGATCAGCTGGGCCAGCTCCTTCTCGTCGAAATGCTTCGCGGCGTTCTCGTACACCTCGTCCGTCACAAAGCCGTCGGTCAGGACGGTCACGGCCTCCGTCAGCTCGATCGCCGCGATCTCCTTCTCGGTGTAGAAGTGCCGCGACTCCTCCCAGGCGCTGAGCTGGATGATCCGCTCCGCCGACTCGCCCGCCGCGAGCGCGTCCTTGGTGTGCATATCGAGGCAGAAGGCGCAGTGGTTGATCTGCGAGGCGCGGATCCTCACCAGCTCGAGGAGGACCGGGTCGACGCCCTGCCGGGCGGCCGCGTCCAGCTTGACCATGGCCTTGTAGACCTCGGGGGCGAGCTGTCCGATCTCGAGCCGGGGGGTGTGCTCATGGGCGTAGGACGTGTTCCTGTTCGTCGTCATGGTGACGACGGTACGCGGCTGGTGGCACAGGAGTATGGTCCACTTCCATGACGGATTCCTGGGCCACTTTCGGTGCCGATCTGCATGTCGAGCTGCGCGGCTCCGGGCTGCGATCGGGCCTGATGGACGCGTTGCGGGAGGCCGTGCGCACCGGGCGGCTGGCGCCCGGGACGAGGCTGCCGTCCTCGCGCTCGCTCGCCGTCGACCTGGGCATCGCCCGTAATACCGTCGCCGACGCGTACGGGGAGCTGGTCGCCGAAGGGTGGCTCACGGCGCAGCAGGGCTCGGGGACGCGGGTGGCCAGACGAGCCGTGCCGAGGAAACCGCAGGCGGGCGTGGTCAGAGCCCGGCCGCCCCACCGCCGGCCCACCTACAGCTTGCATGCCGGCACCCCCGACCTGGCCTCCTTTCCGCGCGCGGAGTGGTTGAAGGCGGCTCGCCGGGCGCTGACCGCCGCGCCCCATGAGGCCTTCGGATACGGCGATTCACGCGGGCGCATCGAGCTGCGGACGGTACTGGCCGACTATCTGGCACGGGCGCGCGGTGTGTACGCGGACCCCGAGCGCATCGTCATCTGCTCCGGCTTCGTACACGGGCTGATGCTGATGGGGAAGGTACTGAGACAGCGGCGGGTGCGGGAGGTCGCCGTCGAGTCGTACGGGCTCGATGTGCACTGGAACCTGCTGACCGAGACGGGTCTGCGAACGCCTGCGCTGCCCTTCGACGAACTGGGTTCGCAGACGGGTGAGTTGGCTGCGCTGCGCGGGGTGGGCGCCGTGCTGATGACGCCCGCGCACCAGTTCCCGATGGGGGTTCCGCTCCACCCCGACCGGCGCGCGGCCGCGGTCGACTGGGCGCGCGGGTCGGGCGGGCTGATCCTGGAGGACGACTACGACGGGGAGTTCCGCTACGACCGGCAGCCGGTGGGCGCGCTCCAGGGCCTGGACCCGGAGCGGGTGGTCTATATGGGCACGGCGAGCAAATCGCTGGCGCCGGGACTGCGGCTCGCCTGGATGGTGCTGCCCGAGGAACTGGTCGGGGAGGTCATCGAGGCGAAGGGGTCCGTCGACTGGGTGTCGAGTGCGCTGGACCAACTGACGCTCGCGGAGTTCATCGCCTCGGGCGCGTACGACCGTCATGTACGGGGAATGCGGCTGCGCTACCGCAGAAGGCGCGACCAGCTCGTCCGGGCGCTGGCGGAGCGCGCGCCGGACATCCGGGTCAGCGGCATCGCCGCCGGGCTGCACGCGGTGCTCGAACTGCCGCCGGGCACGGAGGGCTCCGTGATCCATGCGGCGGCGTGGCAGGGCCTGGCGGTGGAGGGCGTCTCGCGCTTCCGCCACAAGGACGCGCCGACGGGGAGGGACGCGCTGGTGGTGGGGTATGCGACGCCGGCGGACAGCCGCTGGGCGGGGGCACTGGACGCGCTGTGCCGGGCGCTGCCGTGAGACGCACCTGGGGCTCGGCCCCCGGACCCCCGCGCCTCAATCGCCGGCGGGGCTTGAAATCAAGCCCGTCCGGCGTTTGAGGACATGCGGCCGAAGGTCGCATACGGGGGCCCGGGGGCTTGTCCCCAGTTACGGGGAAGGGGCGGGTAGGGGGGACAGCCCCGCTCAGGGGGCCGCAGCCTCGGGTGCCTCCGAAGGCGCGGGCGGCTCGCCGAACCGTGCCAGAGCCAACGCACCCGCCACCGCCACCACGAACCCCGTGACTGCCAGCCACGCCAGGCCCTCGCGGGTCCGGTCGCCGAGCCACACCACGCCCACCAGCGCCGGGCCGATCGTCTCGCCGATCACCATGCCCGCCGTGGCCGTCGTCACCGAGCCGCGCTGCAGGGCGGAGGTGAGCAGCAGGAACGCCGCGCCGCCGCCGAGCAGCAGTGCGTACAGGGCCGGGTTGGTGAGGACCTCGGGCAGGGAGACCGTGTCGATCAGGCGGACCGCGACCTCGACCACCCCGAAGCCGAAGCCCGCGCCGAGGCCGAGGACCAGGGCGCGCGCCTTGTCGGGGAGGCGGCCCGCGACCGCGCCGGCGAGGAGTACGGCGAGCGCGACGCCGAGCATCGCCCAGGCCAGCGCGGGCGATCCGGCGCGGTCGCCCTCCTCGCCCGAGGCGAGGCCCAGCATGGCCAGACCCGCGCAGACCACGGCCACCGCGGCCCATTCGGTCCGGCTCAGACGGACATCGAGGAGGCGGGCGGCGACCACGGCGGTGACCGCGAGGCTGGCGGCGAGCGCCGCGCCGACGGCGTAGATGGGGATGGAGCGCAGCGCGACGATCTGAAGGACGAAGCCGAGGGCGTCCAGGGCGAGTCCGGCGACATAGCGCCACTGGCGCAGCGCCCGCAGCAGCAGCGCCGGGTCGACACCGGAGCCGGTGCCGGGTTCAGCGGCGCGGGCGGCGACGGCCTGGAGGACGGAGGCCGTGCCGTAGCAGACCGCGGAACCGAGTGCGCAGATCATCCCAAAGAGCACAGAGCGACTGTAGATGAACCACAGATGAGGAGGGCTGGTGGACCGGGCTGACAGTCGCGCGGGGCGGCCCTCTAGTCTGACCGGCGATCTACTGGCTTGATTCGAACGGGGGCGACCGGCTGATGGCACGACGCAGGCTGAGGTCGAGCACGGTGGTGCTCGGCGGCATGGGGGTGCTCGCGGCGACGCTGACGTCGTGCAGCTCGGAGCCGGACGAGCGGTGTGTCGATCCGGTGACCTACGAAGTGCTGCCGGACTACAAGTGCGACGGCGACAGCGACGGACACAGCAGCTCCGGCAGGTACTACTACGGCGGCAGGGTGAGCGGTGGCCGGGCCGAGGGTGGCAGCTTCGACAGGACTGCCGTCGACAGCGGCGGCTTCGGCGGCTCCAGCTCCGGCGGCGGCTGAGTACGGGGCATACAGAGCATGAAGCGTCACACCATCGAGCCCCGCCCCGGCTGGCAGCAGATCGTCGAGGAACAGGGCCTCGTCTACCCGCTCACCCGCTACCCGGACGGCTCGCTGCGTCCGTACTGGGACGAGAGCGCGTACTACGAATTCTCGCTGCCCGAGGTCGAGGCGCTGGAAGAGGTCGTCGAGGAACTGCACGCCATGTGCCTGGCCGCGGCTGCGCATATTGTCGAGCAGGATCGGTTCGCCGACCTCGGCATCACCGACCCGAGACTCGCCTCGCTGATAGCCGAGTCCTGGCGGAGGCGGGATGAACTCCCCTCCGTCTACGGCCGGTTCGACCTGCGCTACGACGGCACCGGCCCGGCCAAGATGCTGGAGTACAACGCCGACACCCCCACCTCCCTGGTCGAGGCCGCCAGCCCGCAGTGGTTCTGGATGGAGGACCGCTTCCCCGGCGCCGACCAGTGGAACTCCCTCCATGAACGCCTCGTCGACGCCTGGAAGCGCCAAGTGCCGCTGCTTCCGCCCGGGCCGCTGCACTTCGTCCACTCCGACGGCGACGAGCTGGGCGAGGACCTGATGACGGTCGCGTATCTGCGCGAGACCGCCGAGCAGGCCGGCCTCGCCACCGAGGCACTGTCCGTCGAACGGATTGGCTGGGACCGGCTGTCCGGTCGCTTCGTGGACGACCGGCTGCGCTTCATCCGCAGCTGCTTCAAGCTCTATCCGTGGGAGTGGCTGGCCACCGACCGCTTCGGACCGTACGTCCTCGACACCCTGGACAACGGCGGCGGCACCGGCACCACCTGCTGGATCGAGCCCGCATGGAAGATGCTGCTCTCCAACAAGGCGTTGCTGGCGATCCTCTGGGAGCTCAATCCGGGCCACCCGAATCTGCTTCCGGCCTATCTCGACGGGCCACGTGAACTCGCCGCGGAGCGCGGTTACGTGGCCAAGCCGCTGCTCGGCCGTGAGGGCGCCGGAGTCACCATCCACGAGCCGGGTGCCGAGCCCCTACTGCGCGATGAGCCGTGCTGTTACCAGGAGTTGGCCCCGCTGCCCGATTTCGACGGCAACCGCGTGGTGCTCGGCGCATGGGTCGTCGGGGACGAGGCGGCGGGGCTCGGCATCCGGGAATCGGCGGGGCTGGTCACGGACGAGTACGCCCGCTTCCTGCCCCACGTCATCCTCTAGCCCGGTCCGAACGGTCCGAACGGGCCGAACGGTGCGAACGGTGCGAACGGCCCGAACGGGCCGCTCAGCCCTCCAGTACGGCTCTGAGCTGGTCCAGGCCCCAGTCCAGGTCCTCCTTGCTGATCACCAGCGGCGGGGCGATCCGGATCGTCGAGCCGTGGGTGTCCTTGACCAGGACCCCGCGGTCCATCATCTTCTCGGAGATCTCCCGGCCGGTGCCGTGGCTCGGCACGATGTCGACACCCGCCCACAGCCCGCGGCCGCGCACCGCCTCCACCGCGCCGCCGCCCGTCAACAGGCCCAGCTCGTGGTGGAGATGGTCGCCCAGCTCGGTGGCGCGCTGCTGGAACTCGCCTGTGCGCAGCATCGCGATCACCTCCAGAGCCACCGCGCAGGCCAGCGGATTGCCGCCGAAGGTCGAGCCGTGCTCCCCGGGCCGGTAGACGCCGAGCACCTCGGCGGAGGAGACGACCGCCGACACCGGAACGACGCCGCCGCCCAGCGCCTTGCCCAGCACATACATGTCCGGCACGACGTTCTCGTGCTCGCAGGCGAAGGTCCGGCCGGTTCGCCCGAGGCCCGACTGGATCTCGTCCGCGATGAAGAGGATGTTCCGCTCGCGGGTCAGCTCCCGCACCCTCGAGAGGTACCCGGCCGGCGGCACCAGCACCCCGGCCTCGCCCTGGATCGGCTCCAGCAGCACGGCCACGGTGTTCTCGGTCAGCGCCGCGCTCATCGCGGTCAGGTCCCCGTACGGAACGATCTCGAAGCCCGGGGTGTAGGGACCGAAGTCCGCCCGTGCCTCCGGATCCGTCGAGAAGCTGATCACCGTCGTCGTACGGCCGTGGAAGTTGTTGGCCGCGACGACGATCTTCGCCATGTTGTCCGGGACGCCCTTGACCCGGTAGCCCCATTTCCGGGCGGTCTTCACGGCGGTCTCCACCGCCTCCGCCCCGGTGTTCATCGGCAGCACCATCTCCATGCCGCACAACTCGGCGAGCTGTGTACAGAAGTCGGCGAACCGGTCGTGATGGAAGGCACGGGAGGTGAGCGTGACTCTCTCCAGCTGTGCCTTGGCGGCGTCGATGAGACGACGGTTTCCGTGACCGAAGTTGAGCGCCGAGTACCCGGCGAGCATGTCGAGGTAGCGGCGCCCCTCGACATCGGTCATCCAGGCGCCCTCCGCCGTGGCGACGACGACGGGCAGAGGGTGGTAGTTGTGCGCGCTGTGAGCCTCCGCCGAGGCAATGGCACTCTCCGTTGTGGACACGGGATCTCCGTTCAGTAGAGACAAGCCGTCCGGTGTGGGGCGGGGTGGTGCCCCTGTTTCTATCGTCGCTCGCATGGTGGACTAAGAAACCTTGCTGTGGGGCGTGGCCGCTAGGCTGGGTATTACGCACGGCGACTGGCGTACGGGGAAGTGACCTCGAGGGAACCGCGCGCGGAAGATCACACGAGGTGCCGCCCGCCTGGGTACTCCGGGACACATCCCATCCGGGTGCTGCCCGCCCCTCGTCTCAGGCCGAGGGGACCCACGAGCCGCACCCCGGGACCACGACCGAGCAACGGATCGCCCCGGAGGACACCATGACGCTTCCCCTGCCGCACCCCGCACTCTCCGCCACCGACCCGGAACTGGCGGGCCTCGTCGCCGCCGAGGAACAGCTCCAGGCAGAGACGCTCCGGCTGATCCCCAGCGAGAACTATGTCTCCCGGGCCGTACTGGAAGCCTCCGGCACGGTCCTGCAGAACAAGTACAGCGAGGGCTACCCCGGCCGCCGCTACTACGAGGGCCAGCAGAACATCGACCAGGTCGAGCGGCTCGCCATCGCCCGCGCCAAGGCCCTCTTCGGCGTTGAGCACGCCAATGTCCAGCCCTACTCCGGCTCTCCTGCCAACCTCGCCGTCTATCTCGCCTTCGCCGAGCCCGGCGACACCGTGATGGGCATGGCCCTGCCGATGGGCGGCCATCTCACCCACGGCTGGGGCGTCTCCGCCACCGGCACATGGTTCCGCGGCGTCCAGTACGGCGTACGCCATGACACGGGCCTCATCGACTTCGACGAGGTGCGCGAACTCGCCCTCAAGGAGCGCCCGAAGCTCATCTTCTGCGGTGGCACCGCGCTGCCCCGCACCATCGACTTCGCCGCCTTCGCGGAGATCGCCCGCGAGTCCGGCGCCGTCCTGGTCGCCGATGTCGCGCATATCGCGGGCCTGATCGCGGGCGGCGCCCATCCCTCCCCCGTGCCGCACGCCGACGTGATCTCCACAACCACCCACAAGACCCTGCGCGGGCCCCGCGGCGCGATGCTGATGTCCCGCGAGGAGCACGCCAAGGCGATCGACAAGGCGGTCTTCCCCGGACTCCAGGGCGGCCCGCACAACCAGACCACCGCGGCCATCGCGGTCGCCCTGCACGAGGCGGCCCAGCCCTCCTTCCGTACCTATGCGCAGTCGGTCGTCGCCAACGCCAAGGCGCTTGCAGAGGAGCTGCTCGCCCGCGGCTTCGACCTGGTCTCCGGCGGCACCGACAACCACCTGATCCTGATGGACCTCACCCCCAAGGACGTGCCCGGCAAGGTGGCGGCGAAGGCCCTCGACCGAGCGGGGATCGTCGTCAACTACAACACCGTCCCGTACGACCCGAGGAAGCCCTTCGACCCCTCCGGCGTACGCATCGGCACCCCCTCCCTCACCTCCCGCGGCCTCGGTACGCAGCACATGGCCGCCGTCGCCGACTGGATCGACCGTGGTGTCACCGCGGCCGGCACGGGCGACGAGGACGCGCTGGGCGACATCCGGTCCGAGGTCGCCGAGCTGATGGCCGCGTTCCCGGCGCCCGGACTGTCCGCCTAGCGCGGTCACCCGGTGAGCACCGGTGACCGGTGACCGCGATGGTCGGCCAGGTCCGGCCGGCAGCAGTCGGTTCGTCCTCAATCGCCGGACAGGCTCGAAAGCAATCCTGTCCGGCGTGCTCGCCCGGACACGCTCTAGCTGTCGAGCAGCTCCTGACGGGGGCCGGTCTCCGGCGTGCCGCCGCCCCGCCCGAACGGCGGGCGCGGCAGGCGTGAGGCCACCGGCCTCAGTACCAGTGCCAGCACCGCCCCGGCCGCGAGCCCCGATATCGCCCACCACCAATCCGTGGTGCCGTCACCGGCGGCCGCCGCCGCGGGCTGCCGCCGCTCCTCCTGCGGGGGAGCGGCGGCTTCGGAGCTTCCGCCCCGGTCCTGGCCCTGTTCCTCTCCCCACGCGGGCGGGAACATCGCGACTCCGCTCCCGCCGGACTTCTTGCCCATCAGGCCCAGCTTCTTGAAGAGGCGAGTGAGCTCCGCCGGATTCCGCGCCTGGTGCCAGTAGCCCTGCTGCGGCGTCGGCTCCGTCGCGGTGTGTATCCAGACGAGGCCCGGTCGCTCGCCCGGATACACCCGGTCCACGCGCCACGGCGCCACATCGTGGACCATCCAGGTCACATTGACCTGCCGCGTCCCCACCGCCATGTCCAGCGACGGCGGCCGCTCCTTCCGACCCTTCACCTTCTCCGCCCCCAGCAGGTCCAACAGCGCCGTGTACTCCTTGTCGGAGTAGTAGAGCGAGGCCGTCTCACCGCTCTCCGGAGAGGTGATCAGTACGCTCGTCGGCCCTCCCGCCACCGCACTCGGGGCGAAGATCCAGGTCAGTGCGAGCACCGTCGCCAGTGCGGCAAGTCGTCGAAGCAGTCGCATACTTCCCCCAGCCGACGCCTGGTTCGGACCGTCCGCACCGCGTCCGCGTCACCTCTTGTACACCGCCCGCCCCCGCCAGGTTCCCGTTCCGGGACGATCAGCCTTCAGGGCGTGGAATCCGCGATCTCCTTGGCGCGCGGCAGCGATGCCATGCCTTCGAGCCGCAGCGTCGTCCGCTCGTCCGCCGCCATCCACAGCAGCGTGGGACCCGCCGTGCGCTCGGCCTCGATCCACCCGTCGCCCTGGGCGCCGGTCAGCCGGAACCGCAGCAGATGCGGCTCGGCGAACCACAGGCCGCTCCCGCCGCTCAGCGTCACCCACTCAGGCATGAGCCGTGCCTCCTTGATGAAGCCGAGGTCCAGCTTCGCCGGGAACTCGTCCAGCCGTATCGTCCGACCCCCCTCGCTCCAGCACAGACTCACGACCGACCGGCCCCCGGGCCCCATGGCCACCGAGACCGCGTCCGGCTCGCCGAGCCCGCCCGGCACCCGCATCCGGAAGCCGGCGCGGCGCTCCACCTCCGCCGGGGGCACCGGGGCGTGGCACCACGGCACCTGCCCCTCGGCCCGTGGCGGTGTCGACGGGTCGTATCGCACTTCCACCCCGCCGAAGCCGAACCAGTCCGCCACCGTCGCCCGCACCGGAGGCGTGAGCACCAGCACCACCGCGACCCCGGAGAGGGTGACTGTCAGCGCCCGCCACCGCCTGCGCGTCCAGCGCCTGAACCGCTCGGCCCGCCCGGGCACGGCGGGCACGGGCACCGCCTCGGCGAGGAGCTGCGCCAGCACCCGCTCCGCCATCGTCTCGCCGTCGACGTCCGGGATCCTGCTCCCGCGCCCCAGCCCTCGCAGCTCCTCACGCAAGGCCTCGCGCTCCTCGCCAGGACGATCCTCGTCACTCATGCTCCTCACCTCCCTTCGTCGGCAGAAGCCCCGGAAGGAGCCGCTCCAGCTTGCGCAGCGCGCGGTTCAGCCTCGACTTCACCGTGCCCCGCGGCCAGCCCAGCGCCTCGGCAGTCTCCGCCTCGTCCATCTCCAGCAGATAGCGGTAGGTGACGACCTGCCGCTGCTGCTCACTCAGCCTGTCCAGCGCCGCCCGCAGCAGCGCGCTCCGCTCCTGCGCCACGGCTGCCACCGCCGGGTCCGCGGATTCCGGTATCAGCGGCTCTGAGCCGAGCAGCAGCGCCTCCCGCCCGGCGAGCGCCCGCAGCCGCACGGCGGAGCGCACTGTGTTCCTCGTCTCATTGACCACGATCCGCAGCAGCCACGGACGGAAGGCCGCGCCGTCCCGGAACCGCCCCAGCGACTGGTACGCCTTGAGGAAGGCGCTCTGCACCACATCCTCCGCGTCCGCACCCGCCCCGAAGGCCACAGCCGCCCTCAGCGCGACATGCGTATGGGCACGCACCAGCTCCGCGTACGCCTCCGGCTCTCCGGCGCGCACCCGTGAGATCACCGCGGCCTCGTCAACGACGATGCCGCCCCCCTCTTCGACGGCGCGGCCCCCCTCCAGCGTCCCCTCGCGCTTGCTCACGCCTTTCATACACCGGCGGCCGGGGATCGGTTCCACACCTGAGAGAATGATGAGCATGGCCTCTGATCGACCCCGCGCGCTCTCCGGTATCCAGCCCACCGCAGGCTCGTTCCACCTCGGGAACTACCTCGGTGCGATCCGCCAGTACGTGGCGCTGCAAGAGACCCACGACGCGTTCTACATGGTCGTGGACCTGCACGCGATCACCATGCCGCAGGACCCCGCCGAGCTGCGTGCCAACACCCGGCTCGCCGCCGCCCAGCTGCTCGCCGCCGGTCTCGACCCCGAGCGCTGCACCCTCTTCATCCAGAGCCATGTCCCCGAGCACGCCCAGCTCGGCTGGATCATGAACTGCCTCACCGGCTTCGGCGAGGCCTCCCGGATGACGCAGTTCAAGGACAAGTCCGCCAAGCAGGGCGCCGACCGCGCCACCGTCGGCCTCTTCACGTATCCGATCCTGCAGGTCGCGGACATCCTGCTCTATCAGGCCAACGCCGTGCCGGTCGGCGAGGACCAGCGCCAGCACATCGAGCTCACCCGTGACCTCGCCGAGCGTTTCAACACCCGCTTCGGCGACACCTTCACCGTCCCGGCGCCGCACATCGTCAAGGAGGTCGCGAAGATCTACGACCTCCAGGACCCGTCGATCAAGATGAGCAAGTCGGCCTCCACGCCCAAGGGCCTGATCAACCTGCTCGACGAGCCCAAGGTGACCGCCAAGAAGGTCAAGAGCGCGGTCACCGACACCGACACCGTCATCCGGTTCGACCCCGTGAACAAGCCGGGCGTCTCCAACCTCCTCACCATCCACTCCACCCTCACCGGCAAGACCGTCGCCGAGCTCGAGGCGGAGTACGAGGGCAAGATGTACGGTGCGCTCAAGACCGATCTTGCCGAGATCATGGTGGACTTCGTCACACCGTTCCGGAGCCGTACGCAGGAATATCTGGACGACCCCGAGACGCTTGACTCCATCCTGGCCAAGGGTGCGGAGAAGGCCCGCGCGGTCGCCGCCGAGACCCTGGCCGCCGCATACGACAAGGTGGGCTTCCTTCCCGCCAAACATTGAGTGGACACTGATTCCGTACTGAGTCATCACTGAATCAGCACTGTGTCCAAGGACCCTGGCCACACCTACGGTGCAGCCGCCACACTGGCGGCTGCACAACACCTAGCTACCGACGACTGAGGAGAACGACGTGGGGACCGTAACGCTCGGCGTTTCGATCGCGGTCCCGGAGCCTTACGGCAGCCTGCTCCAGGAGCGGCGCGCGGGCTTCGGGGATCCCGCCGCGCACGGCATTCCCACGCACGTCACGCTCCTCCCGCCCACCGAGGTCGAGGCCGACGCCCTGCCCGCGATCGAGGCGCATCTCGCCGAGGTCGCACGCTCCGGCCGGCCGTTCCCGATGCGGCTCTCCGGCACCGGGACGTTCCGTCCGCTCTCGCCCGTCGTCTTCGTCCAGGTCGCCGAGGGCGCGGCGGCCTGCACCTGGCTGCAGAAGCGGGTGCGGGACGCGTCCGGGCCGCTCGTGCGCGAGCTGCAGTTCTCGTACCACCCGCATGTGACCGTGGCGCACGGCATCGCCGATGAGGCGATGGACCGGGCCTACGAAGAGCTCTCGGACTACGAGGCGGCGTGGACCTGCGCCTCCTTCGCCCTGTACGAGCAGGGCGCGGACGGCGTGTGGCGCAAGCTCAACTCGTACGCCTTCGGTGGCGGGGTCGCGGCCGTTCCGGCTCAGGGTGCCCCGATCGACGAGCCCGCCACCACCATCTGACCCGACGTCCGGCCCGGCGGTCCGGCCCACCGTGGCCCGTGCCCCTTGCCCTGTGGTCCGTGCCCCGCGAGGCCGTCAGACGGGCAGCCGGCGGAAGACCGGCCTCGGTACATGCCGCAGCGCCGACATCACCAGACGCAGCGCCCCCGGCACCCACACCATCTCCGACCTGCGCCGGAGCCCCTGTTCGATGGCCGCGGCGACTGCGTCCGGCGTGGTGGCGAGCGGTGCCTCGGCCAGCCCCGCCGTCATCTTCGTGCGTACGAATCCGGGGCGTACGACCATCACATGCACCCCCGTCCCGTGCAGCGCGTCACCCA
The DNA here is from genome assembly GCF_042736455.1 of Streptomyces sp. NPDC060064. Classification (NCBI taxonomy): domain Bacteria; kingdom Bacillati; phylum Actinomycetota; class Actinomycetes; order Kitasatosporales; family Streptomycetaceae; genus Streptomyces; species Streptomyces sp. NPDC060064. Next base: position 125,910 of record NZ_JBHWWF010000010.1, on the reverse strand, counting down.
GACCCTGTGCGAACGCGTCCAGGCCGGCCTTGCTGGAGCCGTAGATGAAGTTGGCACGGCGGGCCCGCTCGCCCGCGACCGACGACAGCACCACGATCGAGCCGTGCCCCTGGGCCTGCAGCGCGCCCGCGCACACCAGGGAGGCCGAGACCGCCCCCGTGAAATTGGTCTGCGCGACCCGGACCGCCGCCAGGGGCTCGGCCTCGTCGTTCGCCTGGTCGCCGAGGACGCCGAAGGCGAGCAGCACCATGTCGATGTCGCCCTCCGCGAAGACCTTGCCCAGTGCCGGCTCGTGCGCGGCGGGGGCGAGGGCGTCGAAGGCGACGGTGTGCACGGCCGCGCCGAGCGTGCGCAGCTCGGCCGCGGCGGTCTCCAGGGCGGGCGAGGGGCGGCCTGCCAGCCAGACCGTACGGGTGCGGCGGGCGATGAGCCTGCGGGCGGTGGCCAGGCCGATCTCCGACGTGCCGCCGAGGACGAGCAGGGACTGCGGGGTGCCGAAGGCGTCCTTCATGACAGGGGCTCCTCAAGGTCGGAGGGAGAGGGCAGGGGGCGGGGGACGGGCAGGCGGGCGCGGGGCCTTGGACGCCGGACGGGCCGGAAGGCTGCCGCAGCCGGGGGTCACAGGGCCAGGCGCCTCGACAGATCCGAGACGAAGACGCCGCTCGGGTCCGCCTCGGCCCGCAGCGCGCGGAATTCGGGCAGTCGCGGGTACATCTCGGCGAGCAGTTCCGGGCGCAGCCGGGAGTCCTTCGCGAGATAGACCCGGCCGCCCGCCGACGCGACCTCCTCGTCCAGCTCGTCCAGGAACGCGCCGAGGCCCGGCAGCCCGGCCGGGATGTCCAGAGCGAGCGTCCAGCCGGGCATCGGGAAGGACAGCCAGCCCGGGTCGCCCTCGCCGAACCGCTTCAGCACCGCCAGGAACGAGGGGCAGCCACGCCGCGAGATGCGCCGCACGATCCGGCGCAGCGCCTCCTCCTGCCCGTGGCCGACCACGAACTGGTACTGGACGAAGCCGCCGCGCCCGTAGATCCGGTTCCAGTGCGGGACGCCGTCCAGGGGATGGAAGAAGGTCGAGATCTTCTGCAGCTCGCCGGTCCGCTGCCGCGGCGCCTTGCGGTACCAGAGCGCGTTGAAGAGCCCGACGGTGCCTCGTCCCAGCAGGCCGCCCGGTACGAAGCCGGGGGCGGCCGGCAGCTGTCCCGGGCGAAATGCGAGGGGCGTGCGCCGGGCGCGCGGAGGAAGCGCGTCCAGCGGTGCGTGCTCCCCGTAGGTAAGGACCGAGCGTCCCAGCGCACGGCCGCGCGCGAGGAGGTCGATCCAGGCGACCGAGTACCGGTGGCGATGATCGGTGGCGGTGAGCCTGGCCATCAGATCGTCGAGGTCCGTGGTCCGTTCGGTGTCGACGGACATCAGCGAGGTCTCGACCGGATGGAGCTGGACGGTCGCCGAGAGGATCACCCCGGTCAGTCCCATCCCGCCCGCTGTCGCGTTGAAGAGGTCGGTGCCGGGGACGACGTCTTGGATCTCGCCGTCGGCGGTGAGCAGCTCCAGCGACCGTACATGGCGGGAGAAGGATCCTGAGACATGGTGGTTCTTGCCATGGATGTCGGCGCCGATCGCGCCGCCCACCGTGACATAGCGGGTCCCCGGCGTTACCGGCACGAACCAGCCGAGCGGCAGGAGCACCTCCATCAGCCGGTGCAGGCTCACGCCCGCGTCGCACACGACGAGGCCCGCCTCCGTGTCGACGGTACGGATCCGGTCCAGCGCGGTCATGTCGAGTACGGATCCGCCCGCGTTCTGCGCCGCGTCGCCGTACGCCCGGCCGAGCCCGCGGGCGATGCCGCCGCGCGCCCCGCACATCCGTACCGCTGCCGCGGCCTCCGCGGGCGTACGGGGCCGCAGCAGACGGGAGGTCGTCGGGGCGGTCCGGCCCCAACCGGTGACGGACACGAACTCGGCACTGAGCATGCCCTCGACCGTATAGCCGCTTATTACCTATTTGCTCTGTATATCCCTGGACTCGCCGAAATGGGTGATTAAACGAGTGTCATACAAGATGGGCGTGAAAGTGGGCCGTTCGCCGAGAAGAGTCGCCCCTGGCTCATGAGAAGGGGTGGCGAGGCATATGGGATACGTCGACTGTGCGGCCGTCGACCGGCGGCTGCTGGCGGCGATGCGCGACTGCGGCAGCGAGCCGCGCGTGGCCGCGGTCGCCCGCGCGCTCTCCTTCACCGGCGAGCACGGCGCGCTCTGGCTCGTCGCCGGGCTCGCGGGCGCGGCGGCCGACCGGGAGCGGCGCGGGGTATGGCTGCGCGCCACGACCCTGGTGGGCGCGGCCCATCTGGCGAGCATGAGCCTCAAGCGCCTGGTACGCCGCCCCCGACCCGAACTCCCGGCTCGCGAGCCCCTCGTGCGCACCACGGGACGTCTCTCCTTTCCCAGCTCGCACGCCACATCGGCCGCCGCGGCCGCCGTCGCCTTCGGTGCGGTGCGACCCGCCGGCCGTCGGCTGGCGCCGCCACTGGCTGCCGTGATGTGCGTGTCCCGACTGGTCGCCGGCGTCCACTATCCGACGGACATCGCCGCGGGCGCCGTGCTCGGCGGACTCACCGCGAGACTGGGCGCGGCCTGGATGATGCGCCCCCTCGCGAGAGCGGCGGAACTCACCGCAGTGGCCGCAGGAGCGGCGGAACTCACCGCAGTGGCCACAGGAGCGGCGGGAGGAGGGCGCGATGACTGAGCGCGGCACTGCGCTGCTGGACCGGCAGGAGCGGCCCACGCCACCTCGGGCCGCGAGCCTGCCCGTCGGCCTGATCAGGACCGCCCGGCCGCGCCAGTGGGTCAAGAACGTGCTCGTCATGGCCGCGCCCGCCGCCGCCGGAGAGCTGGTCTCGCGGCACACCGCCGTCCACATGGCCATCGTCTTCGCCGTCTTCACGGCGGCCGCGGCAGCCGTCTACCTGATCAACGACGCCCGGGACGCCGAGGCCGACCGCGCGCACCCCGTCAAATGCCGGCGGCCCGTCGCCGCCGGGGACGTCCCGGCGGCCCTTGCCTACACCGTCGGCGCACTCCTCGCCTGCGCCGCGATCGGCGGCGCCGTCACGCTGTGCAATCCCATGACCGGCGCGCTGATCACCGCGTATCTGTCGATGCAACTCGCGTACTGCGTCTGGCTCAAGCATGTCCTCGTCGTCGACCTGGTCGTCGTCACCACCGGGTTCCTGATGCGCGCGATGATCGGCGGGGTCGCGCTCGGCATCCCCCTGTCCCGGTGGTTCCTGATCACTACCGGCTTCGGCGCGCTCTTCATCGTGGCGGCCAAGCGGTACTCGGAAGCGGTGCAGATGGAGGGCGGCAAGGGCGTGACCCGGGCGCTGCTGAACGAGTACACGACCGGATATCTGCGCTTCGTCTGGCAGCTCGCGGCCGGTGTCGCCGTGCTCGCCTACTGCTTGTGGGCGATGGAGAGCGGCGGCGTGGCCGGCCGGGCGCTGCTGCCCTGGCGGCAGCTGTCGATGATCGCGTTCATCCTGGCGGTGCTGCGGTACGCGGTCTTCGCGGACCGGGGTACGGCCGGCGCGCCTGAGGACGTCGTGCTGCGCGATCCGGCGCTCGCCGTCATCGGGCTGGTGTGGGCGGCGATGTACGGACTGGCGGTCGCCGACCTGTGAGCGGCCATTCGTCCGGCTGCGCGGGCCCCTTCGGCCGGGCCCCGCTCACCGCGAAGGCCCGCTCGTTCCTCGCGGGACGCACCGTCGCGTCGGCATGGCCCTCGCCACCTGCCTGCGATTCTGGGGAACCCGGACGCTGGTATTCGGTGTGGAGGGTACGCGTACGACATGGACTGGCTGACCAAGCTCCCCGTCATCGGCCCGCTCGTGGCCGGGCTGATGCGTACGCACGCCTGGCGTTCGTACGAGACGCTCGACCGGGTGCACTGGACGCGACTCGCCGCCGCGATCACCTTCATCAGCTTTCTCGCGCTCTTCCCGCTGATCACCGTCGCCGCGGCGATCGGCGCCGCGCTGCTCGGCCAGGAGCAGCTGGCCGAGATGGAGAACAAGCTCAGCGAGCAGGTGCCCGGCATCTCGGACCAGCTCGACCTCAACTCCCTGGTCACCAACGCGGGCACGGTCGGGCTTGTCGCGGGCGCGCTGCTGCTCTTCACCGGGATCGGCTGGATCGGCTCACTGCGGGAATGTCTGCGCGCCGTCTGGGAGCTGGACGACGAGGAGGAGGGCAACCCCGTCCTGCGCAGGCTGAAGGACGCGGGTGTGCTGCTCGGGCTCGGCGCGACCGCGCTCGCCTCGTTCGCCGCCTCCGCGCTCGGCTCCACCGCCGTCGGCTGGAGCGCCGACCGGCTCGGCATTGACGAGGGCGGAGCCAGCGGCGTACTGCTGCAGATCGCGGCACTCGTGGTCGGCGTCGTCGCCGACTTCCTGATTCTGCTGTACATGCTGACGCTGCTGCCGGGAGTGGAGCCGCCGCGCCGCCGTCTGCTCGTGGCGGCACTGATCGGCGCAGTCGGCTTCGAACTCCTCAAGCTGCTGCTCGGCAGCTATATGAAGGGCGTCGCGTCGAAGAGCATGTACGGGGCCTTCGGCGTTCCGGTCGCCCTGCTGCTGTGGATCAACTTCACAGCGAAGCTGATGCTGTTCTGCGCCGCCTGGACAGCGACGCGGAGTGAGCAGGACGGGCCGAGTGAGCAGGACGGGTCGGGTGCGCACAGCGGGCCGGGTGAGCGGAGCGGTACGACCGATGCCGCCGGCGGGACTAGCGGCGGCGCAGCGGCCAGCGGCGGTTGACCAGGAACACGCCGGCCGCCACCACCACCAGCACGCCGCCCGTGATGGCGATCGCGGTGCCGATGCCGCCGGCGCCCTTCCTGGCGGCGTGCGACTTCGCGGGAGCGCCGTTGTTGGCCGTATTCGCGTCGTTGGCGGACGGGGTGTCCGCGGACTTCGGCGGGACCAGCTCGCCGACCGGCTTGACCTTCCCGGCCGCGGCGAAGCCCCAGTCGAGCAGCCGGCCCGCTTCCTTGTAAACGGCCTGGCTCTCCTCCGAGTCCGGGTTCATGACGGTGACGAGCAGCACTCTGCCGTTGCGCTCGGCGACACCGGTGAAGGTCGCGCCCGCATGCGAGGTGTTGCCGTTCTTGACGCCCGCGATGCCCTTGTACGGAGAGATGCCGTAGTCGCCGGTCAGCAGGCGGTTGGTGTTCTGGATCTCGAACGTCTCGCGCTTCTTGCCCTCGGCCTGCGCGCCCGGGAATTCGGCGTGCGCGGTGGAGCAGTACTCGCGGAAGTCCTTCTTCTGCATGCCGCTACGGGCGATGAGTGTGAGGTCGTACGCGGAGGAGACCTGGCCGTCGGCGTCGTAGCCGTCGGGCGATACGACATGGGTGTCGAGCGCCTGCAGTTCCTCGGCGTGCTCCTGCATGTCCATGACGGTCTTGGGCACGCCGCCGTTCATCGACGAGAGCACATGCACAGCGTCGTTGCCGGAGCGGAGGAAGACACCGAGCCACAGATCGTGGACGGAGTAGGTGAGGTTCTCCTTGACCCCGACCAGGCTGCTGCCCTCGCCGACGTCCGCGAGCTCGGCGTTGGTCACCGTGTGGATCTCGGTCCTCGGCAGCCGGGGCAGCACGGTGTCCGCGAACAGCATCTTGAGAGTGGACGCCGGGGGCAGCCGCCAGTGGGCGTTGTGCGAGGCCAGCACATCGCCGCTCTCCGCGTCCGCGACGATCCAGGACCGGCCGCTCACATCCTTGGGCAGGACGGGCGCGCCGGGGCCGAGGCTGACCTGGGTGCCGGGCTTGCCGAGTTGGGTGCCTCCGACGGAGGACATGGAGGCCGGGGGGATCGGCTGTTTCTTGTCTGCCGTGCGGTGCTCGGTGTCCGCGGACGCGGGCGTGATGGTGAGAACGGGGAGCAACGCGGCGGCGGTGACCGTCAGCGCGGTCTTTTTCAGAGCAGACACGGTCGAGAACGTACATGGCGTTGAGGAAAATATGTTCATCATCCCGATGACCCGCCGGGAGTGACGCCGGGACAGCCCACCCCGAGGAACCCGGTCGGAGGACGGCCGCGATACTGAGTCCATGAAGCTCAGCCGCCCGGTCTCCTGGTTCCTGCTCGCATTCGGGGTGTGGAGCTGGTTCATCTGGATCACTTTCGTCAAGAACCTGTGGAAGGACGGCAGCGGACTCGCCTTCGACGACGCGGGTGACCCGACCACCTACTTCTGGGTGCATCTGCTGCTCGCCATTACGTCCTTTCTCCTGGGGACGGCCGTCGGCGTGATCGGGTTGCGTGGCGTACGCGCATTGCGTCGTGAGGGCGCGCAGAAGGAAAAGGAATAGAGGAGCGCTTCCGTGCTGGTGGTCGTCCTGCTTGTGGTGGTCGTGATCCTGGCCGTGCTCGCCGGGGTGCACTGGTACGTATGGCGACGGCTGGTCCGTGACACGACGGCGCGGGGCGGCGCGGCGCGCCGGGCGGGCACGGTGGCGGCGTGGGTGCTGCCGCTGCTTTCTGTGGGAGCGCTGGTGTCGGGGCGGGCGGGGGCGCCGTTCTGGCTGCAGCGGGTGGTGGCGTGGCCGGGGTATTTGTGGCTGGCAGTGCTGCTGTATCTGACGCTGGCGCTGGTGGTGGGGGAGGGGGTACGGGTTCTGCTGCGGCGGGCGCTGGAGCGGCGGGCGGCGGCTGCGACGACCGGGGGGAAGTCCCTCACCCCGCCCCTTCCCGAAACTGCGGAGCGGGCCCCCCGGACCCCCGGACCGACTCCGGCCGCGGCCGGCGCGACGGCGCAGGTGGAGTCCGGGCATGCTGCCGTCGTGACAACGCAGGTGGCGGACGTGGGCACGAACGGCGCCCTCGCGGCCCCCGCGCCCGAGGCGGTCTCCGCGCCCGAGGTCGTCCCCGTGCACGAGGTGGGCCCCGTGCACGAGGTGGGCCCCGTGCCCGCGGTGGTCCCCGCGGACCCGCCCGCCGGGCAAAGTGCCTCCTCGCGGCGGATGTTCGTTTCGCGGGTTGTCGGCGGGGGCGCCGCCGCCGTTGCTCTTGGGACCGTCGGGTACGGGACCTACGGCGTGCTGCGCGGGCCCCGGGTCAAGCGTGTCACCGTGCCGCTCGTCAGACTTCCGCGCGCCGCCCACGGGTTCCGGATCGCCGTCGTCAGCGATATCCACCTCGGCCCGATCCTCGGCCGCGCCCACACCCGGCGGATCGTCTACACCATCAACGCCACCTCGCCCGACCTCGTCGCCGTCGTCGGCGATCTCGTCGACGGCACCGTCGCTGATCTCGGGCCCGCCGCCGAGCCGCTCGCACAGTTGCGGTCACGGCACGGGTCCTTCTTCGTCACCGCGAACCCACCTAGAACATACTCGCTCTGCGCCTGATAGCAAGGCCCGTTCACGCACCAACTGGCGGTGAACGGGCCTCTGTTCAGCCAATCGGGGCTTGGCCAGGGGTGCGTGTCTCCTCGTTGGCAATGGGGGATGGGCGGTAGCGGGGCGCACCGTGTGCGGTTCTCCGGGCCCTCCCCGCCCGGAAGGCCATTAAGAAATCAACAAAAATAAAAGATATACCTCAAATCGAGCTCAAATGTACATGCATTTCGTTGACCAGCTAGAAGTCGTCGCGATACGTTCGGAATCGACCACGGCACAGCTAAGTATCACTTGGGGGGAATTCTGTGAATCGCATCTTTCGCACACTCGCTACTGCAGTCGTATTCAGCGGAATGACTATTGGGACAGCTGCAGCGACTCCGGCGAACGACACTGGCAATGCAGAGCCCGTTTTGGCTGCGAGTACTCCGGCGGGATTTGTTAATCCTGGTCCCGGCATGGTTGTGAAGCGAAGCGTACCCATCGACGAGAGCCCGTCCGTCAATGAGTCCGCCGCTAAGGGTGCACCGCGTATAGATCCCAGCAAGATCATAAAGATAACGGACACGCGATATCAGGGCCAGAAGTGCGGCACAAGTCTTTTGCAACAGACCAGCGGGCGTGGCAAGACTACTCTCGTCCTGACCGTTAGTAAGTCGGTCTCAACGGAGTGGAAGTCCGAGGCTAAGATAGACGCTAAGGTCGTGTCTGCGGGGGTCGGCTTTAGCGTAACGAAGTCTTATACTGTCGAGAATCAAACTCGATACGAAGTTCCCAAGGGTAAGTTTGGAACCGTTCAGGCTTACCCCTTGTACGACTTGTACACGTTCAATGTGAAGATCTTGAACGCAAAGAAGCCGGGCTGGGCGATGAAGCCGGTCGGCGTGTGCTTCAATCAGTGGACCGAATAACCAGAGTTCGGCCGAGCGGCCGAGTGGAGGGCTTGCCAATGAATCGAAGTGTCCGATCACTGGCCATTGGCCTGACCCTCTCACTAGCTGGTGTTGCCTGTACGGCGGGCGGGGGCGGAGGCGGGAGTAGCGCAACCCCCCCGCCATCGTCGCCGGCTACGCCGCTGCAAAAGCTCGATGGGTTGTCCCTGAGTGGAGACCCTATGGCAGAACTGGATGCCGAGGCTCCGACTAAAGAGCGGCGCCCCATCGGAGAGATTCGCATAGGACCGAATCGCATTGTCGCCTATGTCGAGGCACGTAAATGTGGAGTCTTGGTTCTTGATTTGAAAGGGAGAGTGTCCATTAGTTTGGAGACTCAGTGGCCGCAAAATTCCTCTCAGGGAAGTTCGCATCTCCCTGCTGGGCCACACAACAGTACTTCTGCGGCTGGAACTAACCGTTCTGATCCTTGGGTCTCGTTGTCCTGTGGGAGGAATTCAATGATCATTGAATACACTTCCAGAGCTCCCGGGCGTGTCTCGGCTCCACGCGGCGCAATGGCAGTAGAGGGTAACTCGCAGAAGAACTACACCAGCTACCTGGTTGTCGGTTCTGAAGCCGTCCGAACCGAGATTCTGGACAAGCTTTCACCGTAATGCGCCAAAGGCTCCCGGCTGGCCGGGAGCTGGCGTTGCGTGCGAAGGCCCCGTTCGTCTACGACGGGTCGCAGACGAACGGGGCCGATTGCGGGGCCACTATGGGACCCGAAGGCCGCCTTGCCCCCTGCCGGTTTTCATTCGGCGCGGGGGGTGCCGGAATTACTCGTCCGGCAGGGGACGGAGTCTCTAGGCGCTGGCTAGCGCCGCGCCGATTACGAACCCGCAGGAGCTGCTGATGGCGATGATCGGCAGTACGCCTGTGTAGGCAGCGATGGTGTTCCATGCGCGCTTCACGGTTGGATCTCCGTGTGAGTGAGCGGGTTATCGTTACCGGGTTTCACTCGCCAGTAGGTCTCGGTGTGCAATTTGAACCCCCGGTGATTGGGACTGCGTCCCGTGTGTTCGAGCGCCCATTGCTGCTGGGGCGATCCGTCGTCGGATGCTGCGGCGGGTTGCTGATGGCAGGTCATGCACTCAATGTGGAAAATCACCACGGGTGCGCCCTGCTGCTCGTCGGGGCCGAAGCTCCATTGCGCGTATGCGTGTACTTCTCGGCTGGCCACTTCAGAACCCCTGAGCGCGGCTAGCGTCGTTGGCTTGGGCGACAGCCTCACTGAACGGGGCTGGCTTGCACTCGGCAGATGACGGAATGCCCCGCACTCGCGCCGTTCAGCCATACCCTTTAAGCCCGTTGACGATTAGCCGCTCTCCGCAGGTGCCGCAGAATAGTATTCCGGCGAGCAGTGTGAGCCCGTGAGTCTTGCGCCCACTCTCTTTGCCGTTGTATTGAGTCGGCTTGGTCTTTTCGATGAGGGCCCTTCGTGTGGCTGCACTCCACAACTCCGGGGCAATCTTCATTCGTCGTCCGTCATCGCCGACCACGGGCTTTTTTCCGTGCATAAGGTAGCCTAATGCGGCCTCGGCGAGAAGATCATGCGGAGTTAGGACGCCTTCACGGGTAAGGCGAGCGCACTCCCTTGAGACTGTTATCTCACCCGTCTGATCGGCGAGGATTCGGCTGGCCACCTTGCGGATTTCCTTGGACGCGACAGGGTGCAGCGCGACGTGATCGACTTTCCCTTTGGGGGTTAGCCGGACGAAGGCGTATCCATATGATGGCTTATTCTTCGGCTGTCCAGATCGGCGAGCCCGCTCGGTCTCGTCCTGCACTCGCCTCTTAATCGCCCGGTGTTCGAGCTGCGCGCCCAGTGCCTTGATGAGCAAATCAGTCTCTTGCGCGGGGTCGTTGAGATCCCAGATGCTGGGGTGATCGGCCGTAACCAGGATTTGCCCATGGGCCGAGTTGCGGCCGGGTGAGAGGGTCGGTGGCCCCGGACACCTCCCCGTCGTCCGCCCAGCCGATGATGTGTGCGCCTACGTCCGTCGCTGCCGTGAGGACCTGGCCGAGTTGCTTGCCGGGGCTGTTGCTGGACCCGTTCCTACGTGACAGGCGGCGTACCGCTACCAGGCATTTGCCACATCCGTCGTACTCCGTCGTAGTCGGCTGCATGGTCTCCATGGTCCGGGAACCTCCATAAGGCGTGTGTATGTTCTGGGTGAGTTCCTGACCGGCAACCACGAGTACTTCTCGGGCGCCGAGGAGTGGGTCGACCATGTCCGCGAGCTGGGGCTCAGGCCGCTGCGGAACGAGCGCGTGGAGATCGGCGGCTTCGACCTCGCCGGCGAGAGCGAAGGCGACGGCCCCGGTTTCGCCAAGGCCCTCGGCGACCGGGACCCGGCGCGCGCCTCCGTGCTGCTCGCGCATCAGCCCGTCGTCATCCATGACGCCGTCGAACACGGCGTGGACCTGCAGCTGTCCGGACATACGCACGGCGGTCAGCTCTGGCCGGGAAACTATCTTGCGGCCCTGGCCAATCCGACGGTCGCAGGGCTCGAACGCTACGGCGACACCCAGCTGTACGTGACCCGCGGCGCGGGTGCCTGGGGACCGCCCGTGCGGGTCGGAGCCGCCTCCGACATCACCGTCGTACAGCTCGCCTCCCGCCAGGCATAGCCCAGTTCAGCGGACGGCACCGGCGTCCGGCGGCTGCGGGAGCTGAGCTTGATCTGACGGCCGGCGTACGGCGGCGGGCGGCCGGGCCTTCCGGCGTTCCGGCTCGGATTCTGCGGCTCGGTTTCTGCGGCTCGGTTTCTACGGCGCGACCGTCCGCGCGGCGGCCGGCAGCGCCACCGTCACCGCCAGACCCTCACCCGGCGCGGTCTGCACCGTCACCGCGCCGCCGTGCGAGGCGACCACCGCCTGCACGATCGCCATGCCGAGACCGCTGCCCGCGGGCTGACCACCGTCCGCGTCCGAACTCCCGCCGCCCGCGCGGAAGAAGCGGTCGAAGATGCGGTCGGCGTCCTCGCGGTCCATGCCGGGCCCCTCGTCCGCGACCCGCAGCCGCACCCGGCCGCAGCCGCGCACGTCGCCGTCCTCGCGCTCGAGCTCCACCCGCACCGGGGCATCGGCCGGGGTATGGGCGCGGATATTGGCCAGGAGGTTGCCGATGACCTGCCGCAGGCCCGACTCGTCGCCCTGGACGACCATCCCTCCATCGGCCTGTACGGCGACCGGGCGCCGCGGCTGCTGCGCCCGCAGATCGTCCGCAGCGTCCCGTACCAGACGGCTCAAGTCGACCGCACACAACTGTAGTTGGGGCTGCTGGTCGAGGCGGGCCAGAGTGAGCAGCTCCTCGACGAGCCGTCCCATCCGGTCGGCCTCGGCGTTCATCCGGGCCAGCGCCCGGGTCCGGTCCGCCGTCTCGCGCAGCATCCCCTTGTCGTACAGCTGGAGATAGCCGCGGATCGCGGACAGCGGCGTACGCAGCTCGTGTGAGGCGTCCGCGACGAACCGCCGCAGCTGGGCCGCGCTGTGCTCGCGCGTCTCGAAGGCCGACTCGACCTGGTGAAGCATGGAGTTGAGAGCGACCCGCAGCTGCTCGATCTCGGTGACGGGGTCGCGTCCGGCCGGTACCCGCCGGGTCAGGTCGCCCTCGGCGATGGCGGACGCCGTCTCCACCATGTCCTCCAGCGGCCGCAGCCGGTGCTTGGCGCCGAGCATGGTGAGCAGCGCGAGCAGCCCCAGCAGGAGGGTGCCGAAGGCGACATCGAGCCTGAGGGCCTTCTTCATCGAGGAGTGCACCGCCCCGGTGTGGGTCGCCATCAGGACGACCGTGCCGTCGCCGAGGCGTGTGCCGACCGCTCGATACGGCTCCGAGTCGAGGCTCACGTCGACCGGCACCGGGGAGTCGGCGAGCGCGGCGGGATCTTCGACGGCGTCGGCGAGTCTGTGCTGCCGTTCGATGGGTGCGATGCCCGCGAAGCCGATCGGCTCGCCCTCGTGGTCGAGGGCGACGAGGATCGTCTCCGGCCGCGGCAGGCTGTCGGCGTCCGACGTGCCCGGCGCGAACTGGTCGCGCAGCGCTCCGATGGCGCTCAGCGATTCGATCTGCTTCTGGGTGAACCCCGTCCGCTTCAGCGCGTTGCGGCTCCCGACCAGCTCTGTGTCCACCCGGTCCAGCAGATAGTGCCGCATGCCCATGAGGCTGACCGCGGTGGCTGCGACGATGCCGAGGGCCAGCAGCGCCACATTCACCAGCGTGAGCTTGGCGCGCAGGGAGTGAATTCCGCGGTGCTGGTGCCGACGCCGTATGCGGCCCGTGACAAGCCTCCATCGAGTCCTCGAGCGAGCCCTCGTGCGAGTCGTCGTGCGAGCCCTCATGCGAGTCCGTATCCGATGCCCCGCCTGGTGGTGATCAACGGTGGCCCCAGCGGATCCAGCTTGCGTCGCAGATAGCTGATGTACGTCTCGACCACGGTCGACTCGGCCTGGTGCTCGTACTGCCAGACATGGCGCAGCAACTGCTCCTTGGGCACGATCCGCCCGCCGTTGCGTACGAGAAAGCGCAGCAGCGCGTACTCGGTGGGCGTGAGCTGCACCGAGTTGCCCGCGCGCCGTGCCGCGTAGGTCGTATCGTCCAGCTCCAGATCCCGGTACCGCAGCGGTGGTCGCACCGGCAGCACATCGGCGGGCCTGGTCCGGCGCAGTACCGCCCTGATGCGGGCCACGACCTCGTCGACGTTGAACGGCTTGGTGATGTAGTCGTCACCGAAGCCCAGCGCGCCCACGATTTCGGCAGGAGCGTCACGCGCGGTCACGAAGACGACGGCCATCTCCGGGTGAGCGGCACGCAGTTCACGCCCCAGCACCCGTCCGTCGCCGTCCGGGAGCATCACATCGAGGAGCGCCACATCAGGGCGCGTCTGCCCGGCCAGCTGCTGGGCCTGCCGTACGCTTCCCGCCGTAATCACCTCAAAACGGTGATAGCGCAGTGCGATGGCGAGGACGTCGGCGATGCTCGGCTCGTCCTCGACCACCAGCACGGTCGCTCCCTCGTGGTTCATGTCCCCAGTATCGGTGTGTACGCCGTTCGGGGAGCCGGTCACTGTCTTGGAGTTCCTTGAGAGTCATGGCCGCGCCACGCCACGGGCCGTATCCGCGGCCGATTCTTGAGACCGGCCCGGGGGAGACGGATCGACGAAGGGGCAGGAATCGTGGCGGCATTGGCACGGTGGTGCTATCGGCACCGGCTGGTGGTCCTGGTGCTGTGGGTGGGGGCACTGCTCGGCCTGGGGGTGGCGGGAAGTGCGGCAGGCACCAACTACTCGAACAGCTTCAGCCTCCCGAACACCGACTCCACACACGCGTACGACCTGATGGTGAAGGCCTTCCCGGAGCGCTCCGGCGACACCGACACGGTGGTGTGGCGGGTCTCCGAGGGTTCCGTGCGCGACGGGTCGGTACGGGAGCGGATCGAGCCCGCGCTCAAGGAGATCGCGGGCATGAAGGGCGTCGGCGAGGTCGCGAGTCCGTACGCCGGAGCGGCGGGCGCGGCACAGATCAGCAAGGACGGGCGGATCGCCTACGCCCAGGTCACCTTTGCCGAGCAGGCCAACGGCGTGCCGAGGGAGCTCGTCCAGGATGTCGTCGACACCGCGCAGGACGCCGAGCGTGACGGTCTGCGGGTCGAGCTCGGCGGTCAGGCGATCACCCGCATCCAGGAGCCGCCGACCGGTACGGCCGAGATGGTCGGTATGGCGGCCGCGGCGATCGTGCTCTTCCTGGCCTTCGGCTCGCTCTTCGCGATGGTGCTTCCGCTGGTCGTGGCCGTCTTCGGGGTGGGTTCCGGGATGCTGTCGACGACGCTGCTCAGCCATGCCACGGATGTGCCCGAAGTGGCGCCGCTGCTCGGTTCGTTGATCGGCCTCGGCGTCGGTATCGACTACGCGCTGTTCATCGTGACCCGGCACCGCAAGGGCATCATGGGGGGCGCGACGCCGGAGGAGGCGGCCATCACCGCGCTGAACACCTCCGGGCGTGCGGTGCTGTTCGCCGGCGGCACGGTGTGCATCGCCCTCGCCGGCATGCTCGTGATGAACATGCGTTTCCTCAACGGTGTGGTCGTCGCGACCTCGCTCACCGTCGTACTGAGCGTGCTCGCCGCGATCACGCTGCTGCCCGCGCTCCTCGGCAACCTGGGCATGCGGGTGCTGAGCCGGCGGCAGCGGCGCAGGCTTGCCGCCGAAGGGCCCGAGCCGACGGAGTCGAACGGCGCCGCCGCCCGCTGGTCCGCGCAGGTGCAGAAGCGGCCCAAGTCGGTCGCGCTGGTCGCCGTCGTGGTGATGGCGGCGCTCGCCGTTCCCGTACTGTCTCTGCGTCTCGGCGCGTCCGACCAGGGCAACCACAGGAAGGACACCACCACCCGGCAGGCGTACGACCTGCTCGCCGAGGGCTTCGGGCCCGGTTTCAACGGGCCGCTGCAACTGGTCGCGCGGGACGCCGAACCCGCCGCCGTCCAGGCGCTGGTGGGCGCGGTGCGCGGAACGGAGGGCGTCGCCCAGGTCGTCGCGCTGCCCTCGCCGCCGGACTCCGGTATCGCGGTGATCCAGGTCGTACCGACGACCTCCCCGCAGTCCGAGGAGACCGACCGGCTGATCGACCGGCTTCGTGACGAGGTGATCCCGCAGTCGGGCGAGGAGGTCCACGTCGGCGGAGTCACCGCGGTCTTCAAGGACTTCGCGGCGGTGACCGGTGACCGGCTGCCGTACTTCATCGGGACGATCATCGCGCTGGGCTTCGTGCTGCTGCTGATCGCGTTCCGGTCACTGGTCGTCCCGCTGACGGCTGCCCTGATGAACCTGATCGCGGCCGCGGCCTCGTTCGGCGTACTGGTCGCGATCTTCCAGTGGGGCTGGGGAGCCGAGGCGCTCGGCCTCGGCAAGGAGGGTCCGATCACCGCGTTCCTGCCGGTGATCATGCTGTCGCTGCTCTTCGGGCTCTCCATGGACTACCAGGTCTTCCTGGTCAGCCGGATGCATGAGGAGTGGGTGCATACGAAGGACAACGCGCGGGCGGTACGGGTCGGCCTCGCCGAGACCAGCCGGGTCATCAACTGCGCCGCCCTGATCATGATCTGCGTGTTCAGCGCGTTCGTGCTGAGCGGCGACATGGAAGGCGCGATGGCGGGCATCGGGCTTGCGGCGGCGGTGGCGCTGGACGCGTTCATCCTGCGTACGGCGCTGGTGCCGGCGGCGATGCATCTGCTGGGGAAGTCCAACTGGTGGCTGCCTGCGGGTCTGGAGAAGCGGCTGCCGCATCTGGCGGTGGAGCCGCGGGAGGCCGCGTACTCGGGCCCGGCTGCCCCGGCGGTCCCCGGACAGCGCCTTCAGCCGTCGGCAGGCGCGTCCGTCGTGCACGGCTTTGTCCGTACGGAGCTGGGCGAGCCGGTCGGGGACGCGATCCTCACCCTTGTCTCGCCCGGCGGCAGCCAGGTCGACCGGGTGGAGTCGCTGGCCGACGGCTCGTACATCCTGTCCGCGCCGGCCGGCGGCGCGTATCTGCTGGCGGCGACGGCGGGGATCCGAGACCCCTGGGTCAGGCACATCATGATCGGCGGCGATCCGCTGGTCCACGATGTGGTGCTGACCGACGTGGGAGTGAGCCGCTGACGGCGTCGGTCCCAGCGCGACGAACGCCCCTGCCGCGGCGGGGGCGTTCGTCGTTCCGCGCTACTTCTTGCGGGCGGCGACGGTCTCCGCCATCCCGGGAAGGAAGTCCGTGAACAGCTCGTGCACCTCGCGTACAAGCGGCCGCAGCACCCGGAACCGGGAGAGCGCGACACCGCGCGTGGTGAGCCTGGCGCCGCGTTCGGCGAGGCGTCGACTGCGCTCACGGCCATCGGAGCGGTCGAAGACCCAGTACAGGACGAGTCCCATCTGGGAGAGCCACATCAACTCGGGGAGGAGGTCGGCGAGTTCTTCCGCCACCTTGGCCTTCGACCCGGCCAGCACTTCGCGGTGGACGGCGATGGCCGCCTCGCGCGCGTGTTCCGACTCGGGGGAGAAGGGACTGAGCGGGCTCTCCGGGTCGGCCGCGTTCTTGAAGAACTGGGCCGCGAACTCGTGGTACGGCGCGGCGATGTCCAGCCACGCCTGCAGCACCCCGGCGAGCCGGGTCTCCAGATCCGTCTCCCGGTCCAGCACGGGCCGGACCGCCGCCTGGTGCTCGGCGGCGATCCGGTCGTAGAAGCCCTGGACGAGGTGTTCCTTGGAGGAGAAGTAGTAGTACGCGTTCCCTACGGAGACCCCGGCCTCCTTGGCGATGGCCCGCATCGTCGTCTTGTCGTAACCGCGCTCCTGGAAGAGCCGGAGTGCGGTCTCGAGAATAAGCGTGCGGGTCTGCTCGCTCTTGGGGGCCTTTACTTCTGTCACGGTGTCCGAGCCTAACCGGGGACGGAGCACCGGTCGTCGCAGGGCGTACCGATGGCCCCTCCTGCCGCGGTCGCCTCGCGGTACTTGGCCGCCGCGAGCATCGTGACGCGTACGAAGGGCTCGCCCGCCGGGGTGGCGAGCCAGTGGGCCTTCGGCCGGTGTTCGGCCAGGGCCCAGAGGCAGACGATCCAGGCGGCGGGCCCGGTGTAGATCTGGCCCCTGTCCCCGATGACGGTGATCTCTTTGAGGGTCCGGGCGTGGTCGAGGCGCGGGTATCTGCGCCGCGCCTCGTCCGACCCGGCGGGCACCAGGTCCAGCGGTACGAGTGTGCGCTGCCGCAGGAGCCAGCTCCGCAGGTGCACGCAGAGCGAGCACTGGGCGTCGTACAGGACGGTCAGTCTGCGGACCGGGGTGCGGACCGAGGGGCCGGTCGGGGTGCGGACCGAGGGGCCGGTCGGGGGGCGGGCCGGGGTGCCCATCGTGCTCACGCCCCGGCGGGACCGGCGGCGGGTGCGGCCCACGGGCCCTGGCCTGCCTGGCCCGTCCAGCCTTGCGGCGGCACCGGCGGTATCTGCTCGCGCTCCATCATTCCGCGTCGGCGGATCTTGTTGAGTACGTAGACATTGCCGAGGTGCATCACACCGAGGACGAGGAGTACGACGCCGATCTTCACCGAGAGCGCCTCGAAGAGTCCGCGGGCGTCGGCGACGGCGTCGGCGGCCTTGAGGTAGAGGGCGACGAAGCCCAGATTCACCAGGTAGAAGCCGACCACCAGAAGGTGGTTAACGGCATCGGCGAGCTTCTCGTTCCCCTGGAGTACGTCGGCGAGGAAGACCCGGCCGTTCTTGCTGAGCGTGCGGGCGACCCAGATGGTGAGGGCGACGCTGATCAGCAGATAGATGACGTACGCGATAACAGTGAGGTCCATGCCCCACCCTCCCTTGAACGCGTTCAAAAGCTGGTGTCATGGACTGTAGACCTCCTTTTGAACATGTTCAAGCCAGCTGGGAGCCAGAGGAGGGGTGGGCGTCGGGGCTCCAACCTCGGCCGGGTGACGCACTCTTGCGAGAGAGCAGGTCAGCGCCCGGCGGCAGTGGTGCTGCTGCTTTGGGCCGGTCGACTCCCCGGGCTGGAGTGGCCGCTCCTGGCCGGCGGTCGGCCGCCTACCTGTCGCGCCTCAGCTGAGCCGTGATCGTGCGGTCGGTGATCCTCTCGTCGTCGGCAAGCAGGAACGCCTTCGACATGATCACCGACAGCAGTCCGCCGTCCTCCTCGAAGGGCAGGAAGAGTCGCTCCCCGCTCCCGCCGACCGCCGAACGGTCCACCACGACGCAGAGATGGGCGTCGTTGGGCTCCATCAGGATGCTGCCCGAGCCGAGATGGATCTTGTACGTACGGAGCTCACCGCGCACCCGCAGGAACCGGTCCGTGAGCTCCACACGGTCCGCGATCCGGGTCCGCGGCAGCAGGCGGGCCAGCGACTCCCGCCGTATCCGCGCCGATTGGGTGAGCTCGCCGAACGCCCAGCCCTCCCAGTACCCGTCGTACGCGCGCTCCTCACCGCGGTCCCGCCACTGCGGGTCCGCCCCGATCGACGCGACCCCCACGAACAGGTCCGCGTCCCGCATCGCCTCCGTCAGCACCAGCGGCGGTACGTCGACGAGGTCGGCCCGCTCCCACGGTCCGCGCGCCCCGTGCCGCCGCTCGAAGCGCAGCTGGTCCGTGGAGCACAGGGACGCCATGTCGCCGTCCGACCGCTGCTCGACCAGCTCGACATGGAACCGGGCCCGCCAGAACTCGCCGTCGGAAGCGGTCAGTTCACCGGCGCGCGGCAGCTCCCGCACCATCTCTGCCGCCCACCCCTCGCCGTACCCCAGGTGGTTGCCCAGCCAGCCGCGCTCCACCATCAGCGCCTTCGCCCGGTTGTAGCGCAGGATGTGTCCGGCGAAGCGGTTGGAGTAGCCGCGGGTCTCCTCCTCGGCCGGGGTGAGCGGGTAGACCTCACGGAAGGCCTGCTTGAACGGCTGACGCAGCTCGCGTTCGGCGAGCTCCTCGCGCCAGATCCGTATCTCGTCGGCGTCGGCGCGCACCGGATGCCAGAGCCGCAACACGGAGCCGTCCGTCACCGGGGCCGCCGTGCCGTCCGCCCCGGCCAGCGCCCAGCCGCCGGCCGTACGCTCCGGCAGTCCGGCAACCCACTGCTCGCCGCCGTCCGCGCTCGCCTCCCAGAGCAGGCTGCGGGACAGCGTGCCGGTCACCGGATGGTCGATGTAGTACCGCTCCCAGTCGCCGGACGCCCACTGGGTGCCCGCCATCAGATGCTCCTCGAGCCGCACCCGTTCGACCGGCAGCAGAGTCCGCAGCTGCTTCAACGCGGCCCGGATGTCCCCCAGGCGGTCACCGAACTCCTCCCGGACCGCCTTCGGCGCGGACTTCAGCACCCGGCCCTGCGGCCCCCGGAAGGAGAGCGTGGCCGCCACGGAAGCGGTGATCGACAGCACCGCGGTGTAGTCGCCGAGCGGCTCCTCGCGGATGCCGCGCGCGTCGAGGCCCACGGACGGCACGGCCCGTTCCCTGAGCATCGACGGAGTGATCCCGCCGCGCTCGGCGACAGCCTGCAGGGAGGCGCTGATGCCCTTGACCACCGTGCGGTTGCGGATCTTGCGCCGGAGCCGGCCGAGCCAGTCGGCGGCCTGCTCGCCCTGCGTACCGCCGAAGTCGCCGAGGACGGCGACCGCGGTCGTGGCCATCCTGCCGCTGCGGCAGTCACCGCCGGAACCGCGCGTCCCCGTGCCGGCGTTGAGCGCGACCGCGCCGACGGCCGGCACCACCCAGTCCGCCTCGACATCGGCGGCGGCCCACAACAGCCCGCGCAGCAGCCGGGTGCTGCCCTCCGCCGCGATCCCCGGCAGGGTGTACCCGCCGACCCGGGCGGGCGCCGCCACCGGATGCTCCCGCTGCCCCGCCATCCCCTCCAGCAGCGCCCGCACCACCTCGGGACCCCCTTCCGCTTCGTCCAGCAGCGCCGCCGCCTCCTTGCGCCACCGCTTGGTAGCGCGCAACTTGTCCTGGCCCATGCAGTGCCACAGGAGGTCGTTGACGCCAGGAGCGGAGAGCAGCGCGCTGTGGGCGGCCCGCATCGCAGGTCCGTAATCGTCGAACCCGTCGAGCAGTTCGTCCGCAAGACCGGTGGCGGCCGGCTCCGTCCCCGCCAGCTCGTCGAGCTGCTCCCGCATCCTCTCGGACCGGCGTGCCGCGAACGGCATCCATCGGCGCAGCGACCGCACCAGCTCCCGGTCGTACGCCCCGGCCGTGCGGGCCGCCGCCAGTGCGGTCCCCACCAGCGGCTCGAACTCCCGCAGCAGGGTGAGCAGATCGACCTGCGCACGCTTGCCCGCCAGCCGCCCGAGCAGCTCGTCGGCCTGCTGCGCGGTCCAGTCGAGCTGCCGCGACGCCACCCAGCCGAGCGCCCCCAGACCGACATCGTCCGCGCCGCCGGCGATGACGTTCTGGTGGAACCAGAGCGCGGCCTGCCGCTGCTCCGGCTCGTCCAGCGACTCCAGCAGTTCTTGCACCGGCGGCCCCTCGCCCGTGCGCTCCTGCCACCCCGCCTCGTACAGCCTGGTCTCCAGGCCGTCCGCCATCGCCGTCATCGTGCCGGTCCCCTCCCCGAGCTCAACTCCTTCCGACGGTACGGCGCACCACTGACAACGGCCCCGGCGGCCCCGAACCGGCGCACTCCCGGAACCGCCGCCGTGCCCAGGCAGGCCGCGCCCACCACGACCGCCGCGACCGCGAGCGGCACCGAAGGGCCCCATGCCGAGGCGGCCAGCGGCGCCAGCGCGTACCCGAGCGGCATCGCGCCGAGAGAGAGCAGCCAGTCGTACGAGGTGACCCGGGCCAGCGCATGCGCCGGGATCGCCTGCTGGACCGAGGTCTGCCAGACCGGTGAGAGGAAGCCGAGCCCGGCCTGGGCGACGCCGTACGCCGCGATGGTCAGCGGAGCGGGCGCGGAAAGGGCCAGCAGCCCGAGCGGCAGCGCGTAGGCCGCAAGACCCAGATTGGCCACCAGGACCGGCCGCTGGGGCCGGGCCCGCGCGGCGATCAGCGAGCCCAGCAGCAGCCCGACCGCGCCGGTCTGGAGCAGCGCGACCCAGGTGCCCTGCCCGCCCAACTCGCGTACGGCGATGGCGGGGCCGAGCGTCATCAGTACGGCGGCCGCGCCGTTCCACGCGGCGTGCGCGAGGAGGCTGGTCCAGTACCAGTCGCGGGCGAGGACCTCGGTCCAGCCCTCCTTGAGGTCGGCGAGCAGCGACCGCCGCGGAATGGGCACGTGCCGTACGCGGACAGCCGCGAGCAGCACGGCGCTCACCGCGAAGCTCGCCGCGTCGAGTACGAAGGCCCAGCCGGGCCCGACGGTGTAGATCAGCAGTCCGGCGAGTGCGGGTCCGCCGAGCCGGGTGGCGCTCTGCGCGACGCCCATCACCGCGTTGGCCTTTCGTAGCCCGTCCTCCTCGACCGTCCCGGTGATCAGCGGCGAGACGGTCGGCATCGCGAACGCGCCCGCCGCCCCACCGACCGCCTCCGCGACGGCGATATGCCACAACCGGGGCTCGCCGCCGAGGAGTTCCACTGCCACGAGGAGCTGGGTGAGGCACCGTACGGCGTCGGTGACGAGCGCGACCGTACGGGCGTTGAACCGGTCCCCGACGACGCCGCCGAGCGGCAGCAGCAGGAGCTTCGGGACCATCGCGCAGCCCAGTACGAGCGCGAGCGCGCCGGTCGATCCGGTGGCTTCGTACACGGCGAGGGCCAGCGCGGCGGGAATCGCGGCGTCGCCGAGCAAGGACAGTGTGCGGCCGAGGAACAGCAGCCGGAAGGAGCGCGTGCGCAGAGGATGCGGTGGCATGAAGGCCAAACTATTTCGGTAGCGAACTATTCGTCAATGAAATATCTCCTTCCGAAGTACACCCCAGTACCATCGCGGCCATGGAGCACCGCGACTGGACCGACGGACATGTGGAGCGATGGAAGCCCGTCCTGCCCGACCTCGACCCCGACATCGAGGGCGCGGTCACGCGGATGAAGAAACTCTCCGTGCATCTGCGTCGGGTGCGGGAACAGTCCCTGCTCGACTTCGACCTGGAACGCCATGAGTTCGACACCCTGCACAAGCTCGCGGGCCGCGGCGGCAAGGCGGCCCCCTCCGAACTCGCCGCGGACCTCGACCTGGCCCCGGCCTCGGTCACCGGCCGCCTGGACGCGCTCGAGAAACGCGGGTTCATCCGCCGTACGCCCTCCACAACCGACCGCCGCCGGGTCGATGTGGAACTGACGAAGTCGGGCCGGGCGACCTGGCTGGGCGCGATGGACGTCCTCGGCGACGAGGAGTACCGGCTGCTCGGGGTCCTCTCCAAGGATGAACGGAAGCAGCTCAACGACCTGCTGCGACGCGTCATGCTGGCCGCCGAGCACCCGTCACCGACATCACCAGGGAGTACAGACTCGTCGTCGCCGTGATGAACAGCCGGTTGTTCTTGGGGCCGCCGAAGGCGATGTTGGAGACCGCCTCGGG
The DNA here is from genome assembly GCF_042736455.1 of Streptomyces sp. NPDC060064. Classification (NCBI taxonomy): domain Bacteria; kingdom Bacillati; phylum Actinomycetota; class Actinomycetes; order Kitasatosporales; family Streptomycetaceae; genus Streptomyces; species Streptomyces sp. NPDC060064. The sequence continues at coordinate 103,611 of NZ_JBHWWF010000010.1, read as the reverse complement.
GACGACGATCCGGCCGATCAGGGTCCCGTCCGGGTCGTAGCAGTGCACTCCGCCGTCCATGGCCGCCGCCCACAGCCGGCCTTCGTCGTCGAAGCGGATGTTGTCGAAACGGCTGATGCCGTCCGCCGCCTCGGCGAAGACCTTGCCGTCCGAGAGGGTGCCGTTCTCGCGTACGTCGAAGACGCGGATCTGGCCGGCGCGTGTGTCGGAGACGTACAGCTGCCGCTCGTCGAGCGAGAAGACCAGGCCGTTGGGGCCGCCGAAGCCGTCGGCGACCAGGCGGACCTCGCCCGTGGCCGGGTCCACGCGATAGACGTTGCAGGCGCCGATCTCGCTCTCGGCGCGGAAGCCCTCGTAGTCGCTGGTGATGCCGAAGTCGGGGTCGGAGAACCAGACTGAGCCGTCGGACCGTACGGCTGCGTCGTTCGGGCTGTTGAGGCGCTTGCCCTCGAAGCGGTCGGCGAGGACGGTGAGCGTGCCGTCCGGTTCGGTGCGGGTCACGCGTCGGTTGCCCTGCTCGCAGCTGATCAACCGGCCCTCGCGGTCGAGCGTGTTGCCGTTGCTGTGGCCGGCCGGAGAGCGGAAGAGGCTGATCGCGCCGGTTGCCTCGTCCCAGCGCAGCATACGGTCGTTGGGGATGTCGCTCCAGATCAGCTGCCGCCAGGCGGGCAGATAGAGCGGGCCCTCGGCCCAGCGGCAGTCGTCGTGGAGCGTCTCCAGCCGCTCGTCGCCGTTGGCGCAGCGTCCGGTGCGGAAGCGATCGTCCAGGATCTCGTATATCGAGGGGCGGGTAGTGCTGGACATGGTTGAGTCCCCCAGTTCAATGACGGAATAGTATTCCGTGGAGTATCCGTATCGCAGTATGAGGTATGGTCGCAAGCGTGGATGACATCGATCGTGAGCTTGTGGCCCTGCTCCAGCAGGACGCCACCCAGGCCTACGCGGCGCTGGGCAAGGCCGTCGGCCTCTCGGCCGGTGCCGCGCACGAGCGGGTGAGGAAACTGCGCGAGCGCGGTGTCATCCGCCGTACGACGGTGGAGGTGGACCCGGCGGCGCTGGGACGGGGTGTGCTCGCCTTCGTCATGGTCGAATCGTCCGTCTGGATGGGGGAGTCGGGCGCCGCTTTCGCCGCGATCTCCGAGATCCAGGAAGCGCACATCATCGCGGGCAGCGCGTCCGTGCTGGTGAAGGTGCGCACCGCCACCACCGAGCAGCTCCAGGACGTGCTGCGGCGGTTGTACGCCATCGAGGGCGTCAGCGGCACGCAGGCCACCGTCTCGCTGGAGACCTTCTTCGAGCGGCCGGTCTCCCCTCGTCAGGACTGATTGTCAGTGGTGGCTTCTACTGTTCTCGGCATGGGAATGGTGACCTTCGTCGACGGGACGACATCGGGGGAACGTCGCGACGCTTGGGGACTGGAGGTCGCGGAAGAACGCCTCGCGCTGCGCGAGTTGATCCGGCGCAGGGTGCTTGAGGAGGTCGTGGACGGCCAGGACGCCAGGGGCGCGTACGAGCGCGCCATCGAGGCGTTCGGGCGCAACGGCTTCCTGGTGCTGGTCGGGGACCGGCAGATCGAGGAGCTGGACCAGCAGCTCGAACTCGGCAGCGCCACGGAGGTCACCTTCCTGAAGCTCGTTCCGCTGGTGGGTGGCTGATGGGGACGCGCTACCCGGAGCGGGTCGAGACGGTCCGGCAGCTGGCAGCCGAAGGCAATATGGACCTCCTCGCCGATGAGTTGCTGCATATCGCGACCGGCAACGACAACCACTGGGGCGGCGACGGGGCGCCGGTGCTGGACGCTGTCCGGAAGCTGCCCGAGGACGAGCGGATGCGGCTCGTCGACGGGCTGGTGAAGCGCTCCCGGGCATACCCCTGGGGAGACCCCGTCCGTACACACGCACTGACCCTTGTCGGGATCGTCGGGCGCGGGCTCCCGCAGGACTTCGTCTCCGCCGATCGGCTCACGCGCATGGAAGAGCTCAGCACCGCCCACACCTTCCACGCCTACCACGAACTGATCACGCTGGCGGAGGGCGAACTGGACGCAGGACGCGAACTGCCCGGCGCGTTCGTCGCCCTGCTGCGCCGTTCCCTGCTGGACAGTTACGGCGTCGTGCCCGAACTCTCCCTCGTACTGGACCGGGTCGAGGACCCCGTCCTCAACCCCGGTGAGGCGTGGGCGGACCAGGCCCTGGCGGACGCGGCCCGGTTCGGCGACGCCGGGCGGCGGCTGCTGAAGCATCTGCGGACCGCCACCTCCGCCAAGCCCACCGGCACATGGGAGCAGACCGGCCGCGAGCTGATCGACGAGATCGGTACCGGGGCCGTACGGGACGCGGTGCTGAGCTGGCTCCAGCTCGTGGGACGGCCACGGACGATCCAGCTGTACGCGAGGCCGCACGGGGCCGATCCCAACAGCCTGTACGACCCGTTCAACGCCGACGCCCTGCGCGGAGTCGCCTGGCTGGCCGCCCTGCTGCCGGCCGGCCAGGACACCGCACGCGTCCTCGGAGCCCTCGTCGAGACGTCTCTGCGCAAAGTCCCCCAAGTCGGCCCGCGCAACCCGAAGGTCGCCAACGCCGGCGTGGCCGGGCTCTCCCGTACGGACGGCGACGCGGCCCTCGCCGAACTGGCGCGGCTGTCCACGCGCGTCACCTACAAGGGCACGCTCAAACAGCTGAGCGCCGCTCTCGAGGCCCGCGCACAGGCCCTCGGTCTGAGCCGGGAGGAGATGGAGGAGCTCGCCGTACCGGCGTACGGGCTGACCGGTGTCGGGCACGGCCAGTACGAACTGGGCGAATCCACTGCCCTGTTGGAGGTGCACGGCAACAAGGCGGTGTTGTCCTGGCGCAATGCCGCGGGCAAGGCCGTCAAGAGCGTGCCCGCGGTCGTGAAGCGCGACTTCCCGGACGGGCTCAAGGAGCTCAAGGCCGCCGTCAGGGACATCGACAAGATGCTCACCGCGCAGGCCGAGCGGCTGGACCGGCAGTTCCTGGCCCGCCGCACCTGGACGTACCCGGACTGGCGCAGGCGCTGTCTCGACCACCCCCTGGTCGGCACGCTCGCCCGCCGGCTGATCTGGATGGTCGACGACACCCCTGCGTACTTCCACGGCACCGATGTGCACACACTGGACGGCGACCCGGTGTGCGCCACCGACACTGCCGTCGTCGAGCTCTGGCACCCGGTCTCCCGCCCGGCGTCCGAGGTCGCCGCCTGGCAGCAGCGACTGGAGGCCGGGCGCATCACCCAGCCGTTCAAACAGGCCCACCGCGAGGTGTATCCGCTCACCGACGCGGAGCGGACCACGGGGACCTACTCCAACCGCTTCGCCGGGCACGTCCTGCGCCAGCACCAGTTCAACTCCCTGGCCGCGGTCCGCGGCTGGACGGCCCGGCTCCGGCTCAGCGTCGACGACTCGTACCCGCCCGCGGTAAGGGAGTTGCCGCAGTGGGGGCTGCGCGCCGAGTACTGGATCGAGGGCGTCGGCGGCAGGGAGGACGACGACCTCACCGACTCCGGCGCGTACACCCGCGTCGTCACCGATCAGGTCCGCTTCTATCCGATCGACGCCCCCGGCAACCGGGCGCACGCGGGCGGCGGCGCCTACCGCCAGGGCAGCAGATGGCAGGACGGGACATCCGTCGACCCGCTGCCGCTCACCGGCATACCCGAGCTCGTGCTCTCCGAAGTCCTGCGCGACGTCGACCTGTTCGTGGGCGTGGCCTCCGTCGGCAACGACCCCACCTGGCAGGACGGCGGACCCGGCGGCCGCTTCCGGGAGTACTGGACCTCGTACGGCTTCGGCGAGCTGTCCCAAACGGCAGCGACCCGCCGCGAGTTGCTCACCCGGCTCGTCCCGCGGCTTGCGATCGCCGACCGTTGCACCGTCGCCGGCCGCTTCCTGCGGGTCCGCGGCGATCGGCACACGTACCGGATCCATCTCGGCTCGGGCAACATCCTGATCGATCCGCACGAGCGCTATCTGTGCATCGTCCCGTCGGCGGGCAGCGGCGCGGTGAACGCCGGATACCTGCCCTTCGAGGGTGACCGGATGCTCGCCGTGATCCTCAGCAAGGCGATGATGCTCGCCAAGGACACGGAGATCACCGACCCCACGATCACCAGCCAGCTCTAGAGGGTGTCGTCACATACTGCTCAGCGAGCGCGCGTAGTTGATCTGGCCCATCACCATTTGGAAGCTCTCGGGACCCCGGGCCGGGATCATCGTCGAGTGGTGCCGGCCGCCGCTCGTCACCGTGACCTGGATGAAGCCCGTGGTCGTCTTCTCCTTCATCAACAGGAAGAGCAGACCCAGCAGACAGAAGATGAAGAACACGACCGCCAGCACGATGGCGTGCGCCGGGATCTTCTCCTCGGTGCGCGACATGTCCGTCGCGTTCCAGACCGAGCCCCTCAGCGGGAGGGTGCCGGCGGGCGTCACGATCGAGTCGCCCATGACGGTGATGTCACCGATCGACACCAGCGGCGCGCCACCCATCGGAGCGGGCGGACCGCCCGCAGGGACGGGCAGAGCAGGCTGCGTCTGGCTGTAGTCGGGGGTGCCCTGGCCCGGATATCCGTACCCCGGCGCCGGATTCGGGTAGCCGTACGCCGGCGTTCCCGGCGGCTGCGTCGGCCCCCACTTGTACTCGGGCTCTCCGTCCGCGTACGGATTCGGCTCGCTCATACTCTCGTCCCCGCTTTCCTGCTGCGCATGTCAGACAGAACCGATCCTGCCAGGTATCGCCCTCGTCGGTGAAGTGAAGCCGTACGGCGAAGGGTCCCGCCTCCCAGGAACGGGAGGCGGGACCCTTCGTACCGCATCGGCAACTACCGTTGCCCGGAAGTCCAGATGCCGACCAAGCGCAGAGGCTCAGAGGCTCAGAAGCGACGCGTGATCAGCGCCCGCTTCACTTCCTGGATCGCCTTGGTGACCTCGATACCGCGCGGGCAGGCGTCCGTGCAGTTGAACGTCGTGCGGCAACGCCACACACCGTCCTTGTCGTTGAGGATCTCCAGCCGCTGCTCGCCGGCCTCGTCGCGCGAGTCGAAGATGAAGCGGTGCGCGTTCACGATCGCCGCCGGGCCGAAGTACTGGCCGTCGTTCCAGAACACCGGGCACGAGGAGGTGCACGCGGCGCACAGGATGCACTTGGTGGTGTCGTCGAAGCGCTCGCGGTCCTCGGCGGTCTGCAGACGCTCACGCGTCGGCTCGTTGCCCTTGGTGATGAGGAAGGGCATCACGTCGCGGTACGCCTGGAAGAACGGCTCCATGTCCACGACCAGGTCCTTGAGGACCGTGAGGCCCTTTATGGCCTCGACCGTGATCGGCTTCTCCGGGTTGATGTCCTTGATCAGCGTCTTGCAGGCGAGCCTGTTCTTGCCGTTGATCCGCATCGCGTCGGAACCGCAGATGCCGTGCGCGCAGGAGCGCCGGAAGGTGAGCGAACCGTCGACGTCCCACTTGATCTTGTGGAGGGCGTCGAGCACACGCTCCTTGGGGTCGATCTCGATCTGGAAGTCCTGCCACTGGGCCTCGTCGGAGACCTCGGGGTTGAAGCGGCGGATCCGGAAGGTGACCGTGATGTAGGGCGAGGCGGCGCTCTCCGCCTCCACCTTGTCCAGTACGGGAGTAGCCATCAGTACTTACGCTCCATCGGCTGGTAGCGGGTCTGGACGACCGGCTTGTAGTCGAGCCGGATCGACTCGATGCCGTCGTCGCCCACCTCGCGGTACGCCATGGTGTGGCGCATGAAGTTGACGTCGTCGCGGTTGGGGTAGTCCTCGCGGTAGTGACCGCCGCGGGACTCCTTGCGGGCGAGTGCGGAGACGGCCATGACCTCGGCCAGGTCGAGCAGGTTCCCCAGCTCGATGGCCTCCAGCAGGTCGGTATTGAACCGCTTGCCCTTGTCCTGGACCGAGACGTTCAGGTAGCGCTCGCGCAGCTCGCCGATCTTCTCGACGGCGGTCTTGATCGTCTGCTCGGTACGGAACACCATCACATTGGCGTCCATGCACTCCTGGAGCTCGCGGCGGATCTCCGCGACCCGCTCGTTGCCCGTGGCGCTGCGCAGCCGCTCGACCTGGTCCTGGACGAACGCCGCCGGGTCCTCGGGAAGCTCGACATAGTCGTTCTTCGCGGAGTACTCGGCCGCGGCGATGCCGGCCCGCTTGCCGAAGACGTTGATGTCCAGCAGCGAGTTGGTGCCCAGGCGGTTGGCGCCGTGCACCGAGACGCAGGCGACCTCACCGGCGGCGTACAGACCGGGAACGACGGTGGTGTTGTCCCGCAGGACCTCACCCTCGACATTGGTCGGGATGCCGCCCATGGCGTAGTGCGCGGTCGGCTGGATCGGGATCGGGTCCGTGTAGGGCTCGATGCCGAGGTACGTACGCGCGAACTCGGTGATGTCCGGGAGCTTGGCGTCCAGCTGCTCCGGCGGCAGGTGGGTCAGGTCCAGGTAGACGTGGTCGCCCTCGGGACCGCACCCGCGGCCCTCGCGGATCTCCGTGTAGATGGAGCGCGAGACGACGTCACGCGAGGCGAGGTCCTTCATGACGGGCGCGTACTTCTCCATGAAGCGCTCGCCGTCCTTGTTGCGGAGGATGCCGCCCTCACCACGGGCGCCCTCCGTCAGCAGGATGCCCATGCGCCAGATGCCCGTCGGGTGGAACTGGAAGAACTCCATGTCCTCCAGCGGCAGTCCGCGCCGGTAGCAGGCGGCCTGGCCGTCACCGGTCAGGGTGTGCGCGTTGGAGGTCACCTTGAAGAACTTGCCGGTGCCGCCCGAGGCGTAGATGACGGCCTTCGCCTGGAAGATGTGGATCTCGCCGGTGGCCAGCTCGTACGCGACCACACCCGCCGACCTCTTGACGCCGTCGACCTCGGTGATCAGCTGGTCCAGGACGTAGAACTCGTTGAAGAACTCCACGCCCTCCTTGACGCAGTTCTGGTACAGCGTCTGGAGGATCATGTGACCGGTGCGGTCCGCGGCGTAGCAGGACCGGCGGACCGGCGCCTCGCCGTGGTTGCGCGAGTGCCCGCCGAAGCGGCGCTGGTCGATGGTGCCGTCCGGCGTCCGGTTGAACGGCAGGCCCATCTTCTCCAGGTCGAGGACGGCGTCGATGGCCTCCTTCGCCAGGATCTCGGCGGCGTCCTGGTCGACCAGGTAGTCACCGCCCTTGACCGTGTCGAAGGTGTGCCACTCCCAGTTGTCCTCCTCCACGTTGGCGAGCGCGGCGGCCATGCCACCCTGCGCGGCGCCCGTGTGGGAGCGGGTCGGGTACAGCTTCGTCAGTACGGCGGTACGGCTGCGCTTGGTCGACTCGATGGCCGCGCGCATGCCGGCGCCGCCCGCGCCGACGATGACGGTGTCGTACTTATGGATCTTCATTGGTCTCGTCAGCCCCGGCTTTAGCGGATGTTCGGGTCGAAGGTGAAGATCACCAGCGTGCCCAGAAGGATGGTGAACACCGTGGCGGTGTACAGCAGGCCCTTGAGCCACAGGCGCGTGTTGGCGCGCTCCGCGTAGTCGTTGATGACGGTACGGAGGCCATTGGCGCCGTGCAGCATGGCGAGCCACAGCATCAGCAGGTCCCAGGTCTGCCAGAACGGGGACGCCCAACGGCCGGCCACGAAGGCGAAGCCGATCTTGGAGACGCCGCCGTCGAGCACCAGCTGGATCAGCAGGTGGCCGATGACCAGGACGACCAGGACGACACCGGACAGGCGCATGAAGAGCCATGCGGCCATCTCGAAGTTGCCGCGGGTCGACTTCGGGGTCTTCTTGGTACGCCGGCGAGGCGCCTCGATGTACGGAGCCGGATTGTCCACGTCGTAAAGGCTCTCGCCCTCGACGGGACCGATCACGGAAGAAGTGTCAGCAGACATGTCTGGCGTCAGCTCCCGAGCAGTTCACGTACGGCGTGGCCGAGCACCGGGTACAGGGCACCCACCATCAGCACGAACCAGATGGCCATGACGGTCCAGAACATCTGCTTCTGGTAGCGCGGGCCCTTGGACCAGAAGTCCACAGCGATGACACGCAGGCCGTTGAGCGCATGGAAGAGAATGGCGGCCACCAGGCCGTATTCGAGCAGCGCGACGATCGGCGTCTTGTACGTGGCAACGACACTGTCATACGCCTCGGGAGAGACGCGGACGAGAGCGGTATCCAGCACGTGTACGAACAGGAAGAAGAAGATGAGGACGCCGGTGACTCGATGAGCCACCCAGGACCACATTCCTTCCCGGCCGCGGTACAGCGTTCCAGCCGGCACGGCAGAACCCTCCGGGAGCGGGGATTGGGGCCTGCCGGCTTGGGGGGTCGGTCTGGCCCGGCCGGGTACGGTCCACCGGCCCCGGCCATCGTAGCGACGAGTTGTCGGTTCGTTCGCCCGGGGTCCGCAGGTGTGATCAAACAGGCAATCAAACAGCCTCGGACGGGCTATCGGGAAGCCCCTGCGACGTCTGATTCCGGATGGTTGGCCACTACATGTGCCAGTCGGGAGCGGGCGAGGCCGCGCAGCTCCTCGGCGGAGACGGCCCGCTCCTCGTCCGGCTCGTGCGCGAGGCGGGTGCGGATGCCGGCCAGTACCTGATCGAGGTATTCGTCGGGGTGGTAGCCGTGCAGGCTGATCACGAAGGCGTGGCCGAAGCGGCTCTCGTACGCGGCGTGGGCGGCGGAGAGCGCGGTCTGCGCGGCCTGCGGCGCGCCGGGGTGCAGACCGGCGGAGGACTCTTCGGAGAGGGCCTCGGAGAGGTCTACGGGTGAGAGGTCGTAGCCGGCCTCGTCGGAGGCGGCGAGCAGCGCGTCGAGGTCGGGATAGGGGCGGTGGGCGACCACGCGCTGGGCCCAGCGGCGGCTGCCGCAGCAGGCGAGCAGCACGGCTTCGGCCAGGTCGGCGGGGGCGGCGTTGAAATGCGCGAGGCCCGGCGCGCCGTGACGCGGGGAGGGTATGGCGGATGGATCGAGGGCTCGGTGACTGTGGTGGAGTGGCGGCGGTCGCTTCGGGAGGCCGGCGTGGGATTCGCTGGACAGCGTGGGCTCCTCGAACGGGACAGCGGGACGGCTGGGAGACAAGTGATGGATGGTTCATAACGCTATCCAGGCCGGGCAGGAGCTGTCCGACGGATGCGCGATATTCACCCGGACGAGAGAGTTCCGCATCGCGTGATAGACCTTGATGGGGGGTGCTTCGCCATAGTTACACCAGATATGGGAGGAATCCGAGTGAGACGGCACTCTGGGCGCGCAGGGTTCACCGGCGCGATCGTTGCCGCAGCCGCGGCCTTCTCGATGACGCTGACCGGCTGCTCGAGCGGTGCACCCGGCGGGACGGGCAGCGATGTGCGCGGCGCAGGGAAGACACCCGTGGCCGCGGCGCCCACGCCGTCGCCCTCCAGGACGTACCCCCTCTCGAAGGCGCCCGACACCATCCCGTCCGTACGCGCCTTTGAGCCGGCCCGCGGTCCTGGCTGGCGGCCCCAGGCCGGCGGCGGGGTCGTCATCGCCAAGGGCAGCGGGGCACTCGCCGACGAGGGTCAGCTGATCGCGAAGGAGCTGAAGCTCGGCTACCGGGGCGCGGTTCCCGCCCGCGCCGGCGACGTCGAGCTGGCGCTCGCGACCCCACCGAAGGGCAAGCCCGAGTCGTACACCGTCCTCACCCGTGGCGGGCGGGTCACCATCTCCGGCCCAGACCAGGCCGGGGTCTTCTACGGGACGCGGACGCTGAAGCAGGCGGTGCGGTCCGGGGGTGCGATGCCGGAAGGTGTCGTACGGGATCAACCGGACCGGCCGCAGCGCGGGCTGATGGTCGACATCGCGCGCAAGCACTACACGGCGGGCTGGATCGAGGACCGGCTGCACGAGATGGCCGACCTCAAGCTCAACCAGCTGGGCCTGCACTTCTCCGACGACCAGGGCTTCCGTATCGCGTCGGACTCGCATCCCGAGATCGTCTCGAGCGAGCATCTGACCAAGGCCGAGGTGCGGCGGATCGTGGAGCTCGCCGCCCGGCTGCACATCACGGTCATCCCGGAGATCGACTCCCCCGGCCACCTCGGCGCGGTGCTGGACGCGCATCCGCAGCTCCAGCTGCGGGACGCGGCGGGCAGGTCCGTGCCCGGTGCGATCGACATCGGACAGCCCGCGTCGGCGAAGATCGTGGACGAACTGCTGAAGGAGTACGCGGAGCTGTTCCCCGGCGCGTACTGGCATCTCGGCGGGGACGAGTACCAGGCGCTGACCAGGAGGAACCCGGAGGTGTCCTTCCCGCAGCTCGCGGCCGTCGCCCGCCAGAAATACGGGCCGAACGCGCGGGTCCAGGACCTGGCGACCGCGTGGGTGAACGACCGTGCGGCGGTGCTGCGCCCGCTGGGTCGCAAGCTCAAGGCCTGGAACGACGGCTTCTTCCGGGGTGGTGTGGTCACCGCCGACAAGGATCTCGAGGTCGAGTACTGGACGGGCAAGGAGATCGGGGCGCGGCCGCCGGAGGAGTATCTGCGCGAGGGCCGACGGGTGGTCAATGTCAATGACGAGTACATGTACTACGTGCTCGGCCAGCCGCAGACCTTCCGCTATCCGACGGGCCGCCGGATCTATGAGCAGTGGACGCCCTTCGTGATCCGCGGTACCCAGTCGGTGCCCCGGACGTACTCGGACCAGATCCTGGGCGGCCGCTTCGCGGTCTGGTCCGATCTCTCCCAGGCGCAGACCCAGGACCAGGTCGCACGCGGCATCGCCATGCCGTTGCGGGCGACGGCCCAGAAGCTGTGGGACCCACGTCCCCCGGTGCGCAGTTGGCCGGCCTTCGACGAATTGGCCCGGAAGCTGGGCTGAGCCGCGGATTCACGCTGGACGGTGGCCGCCGGGGAGACATATCTTCCGCTGGCGGCCGCACCTTGTGCGGCCGCGATTCTGTGACGCCTCTGGGGAGGGGTGTCATCTCACCCGTGGGGGTCCGCTCAGCCATGCTCTGCTCGAACTGCCAAACGAATACGGCCACGACCGGGGAGGGCCTCTGCGATGGCTGCTCGGTAGCCGCGGCCAACAGCACTCCGCCGCCTGCCCGCCCCTCGATGGGCTACGCCAGGCCCACATCCGCACTGCGCTCGCCGGTCGGACTGTCGTACGCCGTCGTGACGCTGCTCTCGTTCGTCATCGTGGCCGACCTCTTCTCCGTTCTCGCCTCGGTCAATCTCCGGGGAGTGGTGGGTCCGCTGCCGGGAGACAGGTTCGAAGTCTTCGCGGACGAGGACCTGGAACGGGCGGACGTGCTGATCGCCATGGCGGGTGGGCTTCAGTCCATCGGGCTCTTGGCGGCGGCCGTGCTCTTCATCATCTGGTTCCACCGGGTACGGATCAACGCCGGCGTGTTCGCGCCGGATCTGCAGAGCCGCGGCCCCGGCTGGGCGATCGGCGGCTGGTTCATCCCGATCGGCAATCTGTGGATCCCGCGCGGGGTCGCCGGTGACATCTGGGTGGCGAGCCGCCAGGACCCGTACGGAAGGTCGAAGGGGGAGTCCCACGCCGTCCTCAACGCCTGGTGGACGGCGTGGGTCATCTCGCTGCTGATCGACCGTGTCGCGAGCCGTCAGTACGACCATGCCGAGACGGCGGAGGCGCTCAGGACGGCCGCGAACGCGTTCATCGTCACCGACCTCGTCGACATCGTGGCCGCGCTGCTGGCGATCCTCGTCGTCCGCAGGCTGACGCGCATGCAGAGCGTCAAGGCCGTGCGGGGCCCTCAGGAGGTCGCGGTGTGAGCCCGCCCGGGGGCGCGCGGGCTCACACCGCGGGATTTCACGGCCGCGGCGGTCCCAACTGGGCGCTGTGCAGGCCGAGTTCCAAGTGGGCAGAATGTAACAGAGTTGTGGCGCATGTGTGTGCGAGTGACGTATGACGGTTCCTCCGGGTCAGGCTGGTGCCTCCGGCATGGGGGGAGCGGGGTATGGGGTTCTCGGGCTACTACGTCGTGGGCAGGAGCGGGCAGCCGCTCACGGAGCAGGGTGCGCTCGCCGGCGTACGGGGAAACCTGACGCTGTACCAGCAGCGAGCGGACGGCTGGCAGATCTGGCAGCACCCGAGCGAGCCCGATATCGGCGATATGGGCGCGCTCGCCCGGTCGATGGGTGCGCCGGTGCTTTTCGGCTTCGTCATGGACAGTGACTGCGTGGTCGTGGAGGCGGCGGCACCGGACAGCGGATCCTGGTACGCGTGCCTGGCCCGTGAAGCGATGGCCGGGTATCTGGGCACGAGCGGCATGGTGCTCGACGACCTCTTCCTGACCGCCGAGGACGCGGTGCGGCGGGCGGCGGAGTGGGCGGAGGAAGCCGGCACGACCATGGCGGCGGAGGCCCTGAAGGGGGTACTTTGCGCCAAGCGGCCCGAGCCTTTCGCCGAGGAACTCTTCTTCCGATTCCTCGATGGACTGGGAATTCCCGGTCTGTCGGAGTGACGCATTTGAGCCACGGGGCGCAGTAAGAGGAAGTACTGCGTCCGCGACGGGAGGCGTCCATGGCGTCGAAGAGCCTGAGGGAACTGATGGCACAGGCGGATGAGCGAGGCCTGGCCGCGAGCGGGCTCGCCTGCCTGGACCGCTGTCTGCCACTGCTCGCGTCCGAGGCCGATGCGCTGCGTCCGCTCTGGGCCGGGCTGGTGGAAGGCGAGGAGGACTGGTCCCTGCGCCTCGCGGAGGCCAGGGAGACCATGGAGAGCGCGGCAGTCGACGACGAAGCCGCCGCTCTCGTGCGGCAGATGCTCGGCGCCGCGCCCTCCGAGTGGGAGGTGGATCCGCTGCGGGAGTGGGCGGACGACTGCTCCGTCGCGGCCCTCGAACTCCACCACCGCTTCGATGCGGGTCCCGGTACCGAGGTGCCGGAGGCGGCCGAGGTGGTCGACGTGTTGAAGCGCTGCCGTGAGGGCGAGCCGGACGGCGCGGGTCCGCTGGTCGCCGGTGAACTGCGCCGTCAGGTCCAGATCCTGGAGATCCTGGCGGACGCGGAGGGGGGCGTCGGGCTGCGCCAGGCGCTGGATGTGTCGACCGAGGGACAGCGGGTGCTGCGCGCGGTCGTCTCGCGCCGTGCGCGCGTCAGGCGCTGACGCGCGCGGCTCGAGGCCGCCGCGGACCGCTGGGGTCCCCGGGAGCTGACCCGGGCCCGGCGCTCGCCGAGGCCGGTGGCCGGTCGGTGCCCGCCCGGAACGCCCCGCAGCCGGTGAGCGTCCGCCGGAGTGATCGTGTTCCGCCGGGCTGTGAGTCCGTGGGCGTCCGGCTCGGGGTGCGAACGTGCCCGGCGGGGTCCCGCGGCGCGTGACGGGCGTACGGGCTCGGTGCGCATGGGCTCCACCGGCTGCGCGGACTACATGCACTGTTCGGGTGCGACCAGGCTGAGCGGGTTCACCCTCGGCGGCCGGGGCGCCGCCTGGATGAGACGAGCGGGCATCACTTCTTCCCACGCCCGTCGGCCGGCAGCTCGCCGGTGCAGGTCGCTCGCCCGAAGTTGCCGGACGCGGTGGCACGTTGCACGTGCTTGCCGCGGATGGCGAGCGTGCAGCCGGCCTGGCCGCCCTTCCCGTCGAGGACCAGGGCGATGGTCGGTGCCTTGCCGAGCGGTACCTGGACGGTCTTCTTCCAGGGCAGCGTGACGCCCTTCTCCACGGTTGCCTCGCCGGACTCGCTGCGTGCGAGGTACGAAAGCTCGGCTGTGCCGCTTCCGGTCACCTCATAGGTCACCTCGGCGGTCGGGACGACACGGGCCTTCGGCTTCTCGGGAGTGTTGAGGACGCCGTAGCCGATGAGTCCGCCGCAGGCGAGCAGCACGACTGCCGCGATGACCAGACCACGCCGGTCCGGGCGCCCCCTCTCTGCGGTCTCCGGCTCCGCGACGTCGATCAGGTCCGAGGCTTCGGTGGCTTCGGTGGCTTCGGTGGCTTCGGTGGCTTCGGTGGATCTCGCGGATTCAACGGATTCAACGGACTCAACGGATTCCGTGGACGGCATAAGGGACCGGCTTTCAGCGAATTGACTCTGTGCGGAACCGGGCGTTTATACACGACGCGATCCTCCTGGCGCGAGCGAGCGGAAGAAACGGGCGAATCGACGCCCTTAGCGGGGGTCAACTGTCCCCAATGTCCCAGGGGTTGACGGGGCATCACTCAGATGATTAGAAATCACGCCGCCACAGCCGTGAACTGCCAGTTCGCGGTCGTGGAGCAATGAGTCACGCCGGCCGGATACCTCCGGGTCGGCTCATTCGGCGTGCCCATTTCGCATGCGGCGAATTGGCCGCCGATGCGGAAAGGCATTCGAGGTGAAAGTTCCGTACGGGAGATACATCTCCTGTCTGGTTGTTTCGGCGGTGGCGGGAACGCTGCTGCCGCAGGTCGCGTATGCGGCGCCACCGTCGGCGGCGCACAACGACGACGACAAGGGGATTGTCGACACCGTCAAGGGCTGGTTCTCGGACGACGACGACAAGGAGTCGGCCAAGCCGCCCGTCGGCGGAAAACTGGAGATACCCAGCCGCGAGAAGCTGCCGAAGGGCAAGAAGCTTCCGAAGCCCAAGCGGGTCAAGGAGCTGACGAACCGCCGTACACCGCAGGCGCGGTTCTGGCAGCTGTCGGACGGCCGGGTCGAGGCGGAGCTGGCGGCCGTGCCGGTCTCCTACAAGTCCGGGAAGTCCTGGAAGCCGATCGACACGGCGCTGAGGCCGACGACGGCGAAGGGGTTCGACTTCGCCAACACGGCGAACACGGGCCAGAGCTGGTTCGGCTCCGACGCCGAGAAGCTGCTGCATTTCAGGGCGCCGGACGGCCGCTCGGTCACGATGGGCCTGAAGGGTGCCGGTAAGTCGCTGAAGCCGCAGGCCAAGGGCGAGACCGTCACGTACAAGGACGCTGTTTCCGGCGCGGATCTGCAGTACAAGGTGGGCCGGGGACAGGTCAAGGAGAACGTTGTCCTGGACGCGGCTCCGGCCGGCCCGGTGTCGTACACCTTCACGCTGAACACCGACGGCCTGACGCCGAAGGCCCGCAAGGACGGTTCGGTCGCGCTGTTCGGTGAGCTCCCGAACACTCCGGTGATGGTGATTCCGGCGCCGTACATGACGGACGCCAAGAAGGACGCGCTGTCGCCGACCGGTGGTACGTACTCCACCAAGGTCAGCCAGAAGCTCAGCCGCGACGGCAAGAACTGGAAGCTGACGGTCACGCCGGACACCAAGTGGCTGGCGGCGAAGGAGCGTCAGTACCCGGTGGTGATCGACCCGACGATCACCATCGCGCCGTCGCCGACGGACTCGCAGGACACGATGGTCCTGTCCGACCAGCCGTCGGTGAACTTCAACACCTCGTGGAAGCTCGCGGCCGGCAAGACGGACACGGGCATCGCCCGCTCGCTGATTCAGTTCCCGCTGAGCGAGATCCCGGCGGGCGTGAAGGTCGACGCCGCGCGGTTGGGGATGTACTACGACCAGTCGCACACCACCAACGGCAAAGCCGTGACCATCGAGGCGCACCGGGCGACGGGTTCGTGGACCGAGTCGGGCGCGAACTGGTCCAACACCAGTGCGCTGGTGGGCGAGCTGTCCGGCACCACCGTCCAGCAGGACGACGGGGACACCGGTACGGCGGCGGTCGGCGAGTGGCCGGGAGGCACCACCACCGGTGGGGCCGCGACCAACGACGACTTCGCCTACAACAAGAACGCGCTCACGGGCGAGACGTACACCTGGCAGCCGCAGGTCCCGGAGACCGACTCCTACCGGGTGGATGTGCACTACCCGGCGGCGTCGGACGCGGCCACGGCCGCCCCGTATACCGTGAACTACAGCGGCGGCGCGAAGAACTACACGGTCAACCAGACCGGGACCGGCGGGGTCTGGAAGACCCTGGACACCGCTGAGTACACCTTCGCCAAGGGCAACGCGGGCAAGATCGTGCTGGGTGACACCGGCAGTTCGACCACGCGCACCCTGGCGGACTCGGTCCGGCTGGTGAACCCGGCCCAGATCGTGAAGCCCATCGGCGAGTACAACCGGTGGCACGACTTCCCGGTCACCGACACCGTCCAGAAGTGGGTGTCCGGTACCGCCACGAACTACGGGTTCGTGCTGAAGGCCACCGATGAGTCGGGCGACGCGACGACTGGCGGTCCGCTCGGCGGTCCGCGCTACGAGGCGGGCGACGCCAACACCTACGGCGGCGAGACCTCCACCATTCCGCGACTGACCGTCACCTACGGCAAGGTCGGCACCGCGCTGAACTCGCCCACTGTGGTGCACGGTACGGGCCCGGAGCTGTCCTGGCCGGCGTACGTCAACACCGGCGGCGCGGCGAACGACGCGATCGCCGAGTACCAACTGCACCGCTCCACGCAGCAGGTCTTCACACCGTCCGCGGCGACGCTGATCGCGCCGATCTCGTCGACGACGACCGCCTGGACGGACACCACCGCGGTGCCGACCCCGGACTCCAGCTCGTCGGAGATCGGCAAGTCGTACTACTACCAGCTGGCGGTGAAGACCAAGGGCGGCGAGCTCCTCGGCTCGCCGACCCGGGTGGTGGGCATCCCGAAGGCCGGCCGGACGATGAAGATCATCCAGTCCGGTCAGACGGACACGACGCTGTCCTCGCAGCAGCCGACCACCAACCAGAACGCGATCCAGTCCTTCGGCGTGGGCCAGAGCTGGCTGAGCGTGGGCAACAACTCCACCACGTACGGCAAGACGCGTGCCGTGCTGAAGTTCCCCACCACAGGCATCCCCACCACCGCCACGGTGCTGGAGAACAAGCTGTACATGTGGGGAGCGGAGACCACCAGCACCACCAACGGTGCGATCTACGAACTCCACCCGCTGACCCGTGACTTCACCGACACGACGGCGACATGGAACAACGCGACGGCGACGACCGCGTGGACCACGCCGGGCGGCGACATGTCCGCCACCGTTTCGGACACGGTCCCGCAGATCACGGACGAGGTCGGACGGCACTGGTGGGACGCCACCGGCCTGATGCAGTCCTGGGTCAAGACGCCCACGGGCAACAAGGGCGTGGCCGTCAAGCTGAAGGACGAGACCACCACCGGTCCGCAGGAGCGCACGCTGTTCCTGTCGTCGGAGGCCTCCGACCCGCAGCTGCGGCCGTACATGCAGGTCATCTACGTGGACTCGACGACTGAGGACACGTACTACGCGCCGCAGACGCCGGCGCGGATGACGCCGAACTCCACGTACACGGTGGACTTCACGGTCACGAACACGACCGCTTCGGCGTGGGCGGCCGGTGAGCGGCAGCTGTCGTACACCTGGAAGCTGCCCGACGGCACGGACATGACCAACGGCGGCAACCAGCTGTCGACGGCGATCCCGGCCCTGCTGCCGGGCAAGTCGGCCACGATCCAGGCGCAGGTCAAGACGCCCATCAACTCGGACAACGGCTCCAAGCGCACCGAGTACGTGCTGGGCTGGGACGTCCGCAAGATCTCGGACGGCAGCTGGCTGTCGGCCGGGACGGGCGCCATCCCGTCGCTGAAGCAGAACGTGGCGGTGGAAGACCCGACCTCCAACTCGCTGGGGCTGGAGAAGTTCTACTCGTACACCGGCAAGAACACCGGCGCCGGATCCACAGTCATGAACAACCTCGCGTCCGGTAACAGCGTGTGGTCCTACAACGCGTTCACCAACCCGGGCAGAGGTCTGAACACGTTCGCGCGGTTCGCGTACAACTCGCTGGACACATCGGACACGGTGGCCGGCCACGGCTGGTCGTTCCAGGCCGCCGGGCCGATCCGGCTCGGTGCGCCGCTGGACTTCCACCCCAACCCGAACCCGACGGAGATCCGTCTCCCGGACGGCGACGGCACCACGCACATCTTCAGCAAGCAGCCCGACGGCTCGTGGAAGGCCCCGGCGGGTGTCCACTACAAGGTCACGATGAAGTCGGGCCTGGACTGCAAGCCCTCCAAGGATCCGGTCCCGGACGCCTGGACGCTGACCCGGCCGGACGGGACTCGCTTCCTGTTCGGCTGCGACGGCTACATGACATCTGCGGTCGACAAGAACGGCAACACGCAGACGTTCACGTACGAGGAGCGCAAGTCCAACAACAAGCCGACCAAGTTCCTGACCTACATCACGGACCCGGCCGGCCGTCAGTCGCTCACCGTCGACTACTACAAGAAGGGTGACGCGTCCTACGAGTACATCAACGACTCGGGCGCGAAGGTCAGCGGCACCAACCTGACCAACTCCAAGATCTACGACCACGTGAAGTCCATGACGGACATCTCCGGTCGCAAGGTCTCGTTCTACTACACCGACAAGGGCCTGCTCGGCCAGTTCACCGACGGTGCCGGCTCAAGCCAGCCCAAGGACTTCAAGTTCACCTACGACGCAACGCAGGGGAACAAGAACGTCAAGCTGGTCAAGGCCACCGACCCGCGCGGCAACGCGACGAATATGGCGTACTACGCGCCGCAGGCCGGTGACGACCCGAAGTACCACTGGTGGACCAAGACGATCACCGACCGCCTCAACGGGAACACGGGTTTCGCCTACGCGGTGAACGCCACCAACACGAAGTTCACCGACACCAAGGTCACTGACGGCGAGAGCCATGCGACGGACCATGTGACGGACGACTTCGGCCGGCCGGTGCAGACCACCAACGCCAAGGCACAGACGACCAAACTGGCCTGGGACGCGGACAACAACGTCACATACCTCGAAGAGGCGAACGGCGCCAAGACCGCATACTGCTACGACCAGAAGACCGGCTACCCGCTCTGGCAGCGCGACGCCGAGAACAACAAGGCGGGTGTGCCGCCGTCGAGTGACTGCGCGCCCGGAACGTACCCGGCCAACGCCCAGAAGTTCGAGTACCAGACGCGTCTGGACGGCTACTCCGCCGACCTGTTCACCAAGACGTCCCCGGAGGGTCGCAAGTGGCAGTTCGGCTATGACTCCTTCGGCAACCTCAAGAAGGTCACCGACCCCAAGGGCGTCTCCACCGCAACGGTCGACGACTACACGACCACGTACGAATACGACGCCTTCGGTCAGATGACCAAGTCCACTGACGCCAACGGCAACCCGACCACCAACAGTGGTTTCGGGCCGACCGGTTACCCGGCGACCATCAAGGACGCACTGAACAAGTCCTCGACGTTCGTCTATGACTCGCGCGGTCAGGTCACCGAGGCCACCGACGCGCTGAGCAAGAAGACCACGCAGACCTACGACGTCTTCGGGCGTCCGCTGGTCAAGACGGTGCCGAAGGACCAGGCCGCGGGTGTGCTCATCAGCACGCCCGCGCCGCAGTACGACGCCAACGACAACGTGATCACGTCGACCGCGCCGAACGGTGCGTTCTCCACGGCCGTGTACGACAAGGCCGACCAGGTCACCTCGGCCACGGCACCCAAGGACACGACCACGTCAGACGAGCGGAGAACGACGTACACGTACGACAACGTCGGCAACCTCGTCTCGACCACGGAGCCCAAGGGCACCCTGACGTCGACAGACACGACCGACTTCGTCACGACCAACGTGTATGACGAGATCTATCAGCTGACGTCTGTCGTCAACGCCACCGGTGACAAGATCTCCTACTCGTACGACAACGTCGGCAACGTCATCAAGGTGGTGGACCCGAAGAAGTATGTGACGGCGGATCCGGATGATTACTCGGCCAAGACCGAGTACGACCTGAACCACCGGCCGACGGCGGACACAGATGCGGCGGGCAAGACGAAGCGGCGTGCCTACGACAAGGACTCGCTCGTTGTCTCCACGACTGACGCCGAGCAGAACACCACGCTCATCACCTATGACGAGCGGGGCAAGAAGACTGAGGTCAAGGTCCCGCACGACGGCACCTCCACGGTCACGTACAGGACCACCAAGTACGAGTACGACCAGGTCGGCAACAGCACCAAGGTGATCACGCCGCGCGGCACGGCGACGGCGATGGCGGACGACTTCGCCCAGCGCACCGAGTACGACGCGCTGAACCGCCCGGTCAAGCAGTATCAGCCGTACGACCCGACGGATGGCCGCTACAACAAGGCGGACGTCTATACCCGCACGGACTACGACGCGGTGGGCCGGGTCGCCAAGAGCTCGCTGCCGCCGTCGGAGGGCGAGACGGTCCGCAACGACACGACCTTCGAGTACTTCGACAACGGCTGGACCAAGAAGTCGTCGGACCCGTGGGACATCGCCACCAGCTACGACTACAACGAGCTCGGCAAGCAGACCAATCGCACGCTGACCTCCGCAGGGGGCTCCTCGGAGCGCGCCATGTCGTGGTCGTACTACCCGGACGGCAAGCTCAAGAGTAAGTCGGACGACGGAGTCCCGGCCGGGAAGTCGGTGGTCCTGGTCGACAACTCCGACAGCCAGAACACCTCCTCCACGGGTACGTGGGCGACAGGAGACGTCACCGGGCAGCAGGGCTACAACCACCGTACCCACGCGGCTGGCGCGGGCACTGATGCCTTCACCTGGACGCTCAACGTCCCGAAGGACGGCACGTACACCGCGTACGTGAAATACCCGAACGTGACGGGTGCGGCCACCGCGGCCAAGTACACGCTTGCGCACGGTTCGACCACCGAACCGGCCGTCACAAAGGACCAGAACGCGGGGACCGGCACCTGGGTGCAGCTGGGCTCCTACAACCTCAAGCAGGGCGACGACACCACGCTGAAGCTGGAGCAGAACAGTGGCGGTGTGGTGGTCGCGGACGGCGTGAAGCTGGTCCGGGACACGACCGGCGATCCGGTCGACACCGAGAAGCATTCGTTTACCTACGCCTACGACGTCAATGCCAACCTGACGTCGATCGACGACACCTCGTCGGGTGCGAAGATCGACGCGTACGCGATTGCCTACACCGGCCTGAACCAGGTCGCGAAGGTGACGGAGGCGCTGGCCGGTCAGGAGAAGAAGTCCACGTCGTACACGTACGACATCAATGGCCAGCCGAAGACGGTCAGCCACCCCGATCAGTTCGCCGCGTACACATACGACCTGAGGGAACTGGTCAAGACCGTTTCGGTAGGCACCTCCGCCACGGATGCATCCCCGAAGGTCACGTCGTACACGTACACGGACCGCGGCCAGAAGCTGAACGAGACCAAGGCAAACGGCAACACCGTCGACTACAGCTACTTCCTCGACAGTGCGCTGAAGTCCTCCTCGGAGAAGAAGCCGAACGGGACCTTGGTCGCCTCGCACACCTACGCCTACGACCCCAACGGCAACAAGGCGCAGGACGTCGGGAAGAAGATGAACGCCGACAACCACGCGGCGTATCTCGACTCCACGACGGACTACACCTACGACCCGCTCAACCGACTGGCGAAGTCGGTCAAGACCGGAACAGGCGCCGGAACGGAGACGTATGTCCACGACGACAACGCCAACGTCGTCAGCCAGACGGTCAAGGGAACCACGACCGCGTTCAACTACGATCGCAACAGGCTGCTGACCGCAACTGTGTCGGGCGCCACCGCCAACTACAACTACGACCCCTACGGCCGCCAGGAGTCGGTCACCAGCGCAGGCCGGACCATTGAGCGGAGCGTGTACGACGGCTTCGACCACGTGGTGGAGTCCCAGAAGGCGGACGACACCGGTGCGCTGAAGTCGACGACCTACACCTTCGACCCATTGGACCGCACCGCGTCCAAGACGACGGGCGGCACGACCACCGACTTCGAGTATCTGGGTCTCACGGACGAGGTCCTGGACGAGAAGGTGGCCGACAAGCTGACCAAGTCGTACCAGTACAGCCCATGGGGCGAGCGTCTCTCGCAGGTCAAGCACAACAGCGACGGGACCAAGGAAGACGGCTACTACAGCTACAACAGCCACACCGACGTCGAGACCGTCACCGACAACAGCGGTGACACCAAGGCGACTTATGGCTACACCGCTTACGGCGCCGACGACAAGGCGGAATTCACCGGCATCGACAAGCCCGACGCCGCAGCCCCCGACAAGGAGGCCTACAACCCCTACCGCTTCAACGCCAAGCGCTGGGACGCCCAGTCCGGCACGTACGACATGGGCTTCCGCGACTACAACCCGGGCCTGAACCGCTTCACCACCCGGGACATGTACAACGGCGCTCTGGCGGACATGCGGCTCGGCGCCGACCCGTACACCAGCAACCGCTATGCATTCACCGGCGGTAACCCGACCAGCATGGTCGAACTCGACGGCCATCGTCCGGACAACGACGACACGCCGTTCAATCTGGGCAACTACCTGCGCGAGGAGTTCACCCTGGCGCATGACTCGGCCATCGAGATGGCGGCCGCGTGGCTGTGGTTCAACCACTCGGTGTTCGGCGGCAGAGCCACCAAGCACATTCAGATTCAGAAGGGTGGCCTCAACCCGCTGAACAAGATCGAGAAGGCCACCGGCGGCGAGGGCAGGGCCGACCTCATGCTCTGGACGCAGGACAGCGTCTACGTCTGGGACATCAAGAACGCTGGAGGCGACGCCGAGAGAGACGGTGTCAAGGAGGTCGCCGACTACGTCAAGGACCTTCAGGCGCAGCTCAAGAAGAAGGGCGACAACCGAGTGGTGAGGGTGGGATTCGATCTCCCTTACACGCTCACGGCGCCCGCCATTCACAAGCCGGGGACTCTGCTTGACGTGAAGTCCTCCAGCCGGTTCCCCGGCAAGGGTGTCATCACATACACCCAGCGCAAGATGCCGACACCGGACCCGGAGCCGGTCGCGGAACCGGCTCCGGAGCCGGCATCGAAACCGAACTGGGTCACCGGCACGTTGCTGATCGGCACTGGAGTCGTACTCGGCGCCGTCGCCGGACTGGACGATGTGACCGGCATCGGGGTCGCGGATGACCCAATTCTGTTCCCGATAGCCGGGGGACTGATCACAGGCGGAGCGGCAGCCTTTTCGTAGCGGGCGATGAGTCCCTCAAGCCGTAAGTGATTCCCCAAGATTGCCCGGGTGCCTGCACCCGGGCAATCTTTTAGGCTGGTTGACTGCGCGTCAGCTGCCTCTGCTGGAAGCGAGTTATCGGGACATGGCGAATTGCCCACGAATGCCGCAAAGATGCCCTCTGTGTCTACGTCGCGCATTCGCCGTGCCCTTGAGCGATATGCTTAAGGGCAACGAAACAAGTGCGGGAGTGCAAGGGTGGCCGCAACCCGGCTGTACAAGATCGAGAAATAGGCAGGAGAGATGTTGTGAGCCTGATCATCAGACTTCGACGAGTCCGTCCTGAGGAATTGGACGGCGTTAGCGTTGAAAGTCTCTTGGCAGCCGTGCCGCTGAGATCCGACGAGACAGAATTCGCGGCAGCCCTGGCAGCGGCCACCCTCTTCGACCTGTCGGACGAATGGGAAGTGGTGCATGCAGCGCTTACGGGAGGTTCGAACGACACGCGCGACGTGGGATATCAGCCGGTTCTCGGGGGTGGCATGCTCGGGCGCACGGCTACGGAAGTCCTCGTCGCTCTGGCACCGGATGAAGTGCATGACGTCGCGCGTCATCTGGGTGGAGTCGACCCCCATCGTCAGGTAAGTGACAACCTGGCAGCGATGGAGGCAGCGCATGGTGGCGAGATCGGTGACAAATTCGCGCGCCATCTGGCGGGTGTACTCCGAGGTCTTTCCTCTTTTTATGCGAAGGCCGCATCGGATGGCGACGCCGTGGTGAAGGTTGTCTATTCCTGATGGCGAAAGCGTAGTAGGTCGGTACGTCGCGTGGAGGGGTGCACAGTGCCGGACGAGCGTTCTGCCGTGGGGCTGCAAGTGCCCTGAATAACCGCGTCACCTGCCGTCCAGTGGACCTCGCGGTAACCCGCGAGTCCTGACCCGCCGCCGGACGCCGTCCGGCGGCGGGTCGCTCTTCTTGTTCTACTCCCGGCGGGGACCGGTCCTCGCCGAGGGGGGAGGCCCGGATTCGGGCCGAGGTTCAGGGAGGAAAACATGAATCATCTCGATGTCGTTCGGCTACTCGGTCTTGATGCCCCGGTTCCGGCACAGGAGAGCGGCAGTGAGGAGTGGTCAAAGGACAGCGGGTACGGGGGCGGGCAGGTGATCCCTGAAGATTTCGAACTGCTGGTCCAAGCGATGCAGAAGGGGATGATCGCGGGCTCCGTGGTCCTCACGCGGCCCCGCTTTGCCGTGCGTTCCCTGGAGGACTTCACCGAGGACGCCGCGCCGCGCATCGCGAGCATGGAGGCGTCCCTGCGCAACCGCGATCACGATCTTCCACTGCCTTTCTTCCCGAACCCCGGCGGAATGGTGCCGTGGGGCCGCACCGCCCGTGATGGTGTGCTGCTGTGGGACACCACCGACCCGGACACCGCGAACTGGACGACCGTCCTCACCGAATCCGATTTCCAGGTGTGGCTGGACCTTCCTTTCTCTGCATCGGAATTCACCGCAAGGGTCCTCATGGCGCGCCCGGAGGGAATTCCTGCGTTCGAGACCATGGAAGAGTACGAGTCGGGCACATTCTGGAATGTCTACGAAGACATTCGTGAGACGGCCACAGCACTGGCGATCCGGGACATCGGGGCGGTGGAGGAAATCGTCACGAGGGTGCGGAGCATTGGTGTCCCGGGCATCCGGCAGTACGCAGAAGAGCTTCTGGACCGGGCCGTGAGCGAGTCGTTCGACGCGCTCCCGGAGGACTACCTGGCGGTCATGAAGGAATTCCCCGGCGGGGTCATCGCCGGGGTGCGGGTGTTTCCCGTCGCGCAGGACGGCTCGTCCGGTGCGGACGGCGTGGCGAGCCCGGCAGCCCCAGTCCTGCGGTGGCTGGATCAGGACCGGCTTTTCCTGCAGTGGGGAGAGGTAGAGGGCCGAGCGGCCGGTTGGCTCGCCGGCAAGGGCACTCCACAGGACTGGCGCGTCGCCTACATCGAGCCGGACGGCTCCGCGCTCACCTGCCTGGAGGACCAGACCTTTGCCACGTTCCTGCAACGCCGACTGCGGGGCAACAACTCACTGTTCTGATCCGGGTCCAGTCCGTATGCGGGCGGGGTCGCGCGATTCCGTGTCGACTGAACTGGACTCTGACGTGACGGCCCGCCAGGTCCAACTGGCGGGCCGCTTGCTTTTTCGGATCGGGCGTCAGGTGCACCGTTCCCTCTGGGGCCTGGGCAGCCGAGCCGCCGTCTACTTGAGGGAAGTGATGAAGGACGTCCAGGCGGGGGCCGTGAGCGTGAGGACCGGGCCGTGGGGGAGCTTGGAGTCGCGGACGGGGACGATGCCGGTGTGGGCGTCGCAGACCTCGACGCAGTCCCCGCCGGTGCCATTGCTGTAGCTGCTCTTGCGCCAGGCGGCCGCGCCGGGGAAGGCCTCGGCGACCTCGACGCAGTCGCCGCCGTCGCCGTTGCTGTAGGTGCTCTTGCGCCAGACGGCGGTGCTCAAGTCAATCCCGTTGCTTGCCATTTCGGTCATCCTCAGCCGCTTGCTCGATCAGGGCGAGGGACGCCTCCGGCGGCAGTGCGGCGGCCCTGAGCCGATCGTATGCCTTGCGGTACTGCTTCACGAGGGCCGGATCGTCGATGGTGTCACCGCTGTACTGAGCCTCCGTGTAGACCAGGGGCGGGGCGTCGGGGAAGGTCATGATCTTGGCCGTGCCGAGCATGAGGGGATGCGGTCCGCGGTTCCACGGAAGGATCTGTGGAAGGATCCGGCGGCGCCACGCCAATGCCGCGATCCGCTCCAGCTGTTCGGCCGCCTGCACCGGCGGGAGGATCGGCTGACGCAACAGCGACTCGGGAAGGATCGCCCAGTACTCCGGGGTCTTGTGGTCGTCCTCGAAGAGCCGGGCGCGGGCCATCCGCGCGCTGACCTTCTCCTCCACCTCGTCGTCGGGCGCCAGCGGGTGCGCCGACCGCACCACCGCCCGCGCGTACGCGTCCGTCTGCAGCAGACCCGGAATCAGGGTCGGACACCACTCCTCGATGGTCTCCGCGTGCTTCTCCGCCTCCAGTACGCGCTCGAAGTAGCTCGCGTGGCCTCGTCTCTTCGCCTTCCGCACGTCCTCGCAGCGCCGCTTGAAGAAGCCGTCCGTCCCCAGCGCCTTGTCCACGTGCTCGGCCAGTTCCGCCGGCATGCGGCGCTCGCCGCGTTCGATCTCGCTGAGGTGGCTGGGGCCGTAGAAGCTTCCCTCGACCAGCTGCTGGAGGGTGAGCCCGGCCTCCTCCCGCTTCCAGCGCAACTCCTTGCCGTAGAAGGTGGGGACGCTTGCCGACCCGTCGATGTCCTTGCGCTGGCCCATCGTTCACCGCCCTTGGTGCCGTTACCGCCTGTTTCCCAGCGTGTTCGCCCGAGTTCCGGCGATTTCCGTGTCCGTACCAACTCCATGTCGCATACGTGCAGTTCAGGGCCGGGAGCCCGAACCTCTTTCACGGTACGCGGCACCGCGTCAGGGTGTGAGCAGTTCGTCACAGAGCGCACTGGAAGGTGTGACCCCCATGCACGACCACCCGGACGTCCAGGACTGCGCCGAGGAGCTGCGGGCCGCCCTCGCCGCCCACGGCATCACGCTGCCGTCCCTCGGCGTCGACCTGCCGACCTTCGCCGCCCGCTATCGCACCACGCCGCTCATCACGCTGGGCAACTGCAACCTGGCCACCGCGCGGGCCCTGCTCGACGCCCTGCGTAAGGGAGTTGCGTGATGCGGCCACCGCTCACCCTGGAGCTGCTCGCCACCCCGAAGGACGTGCCCGAGGTCCGCCGGGCCCTGCGTGCGTACATGGGCGGTCCCTGCGCCGATCTCCAGCTGTGCGCCAGCGAGCTGATCACCAACGTCGTCCGCCATCTCGGCGAGGGCGTCCCCGTGACCGTCCGTGTGGTCTGTGGGCAGGGCCGTACGCGACTGGAGGTCACCGACCCCGACCCCCGGGCCGTGCCTGTTCTGTGCAAGGCCGCAGACGATGGCGAGACCGGCCGCGGCCTCGCCCTGCTCGACGCCCTGACCCTGCGGT
The DNA here is from genome assembly GCF_042736455.1 of Streptomyces sp. NPDC060064. Taxonomy (NCBI): domain Bacteria; kingdom Bacillati; phylum Actinomycetota; class Actinomycetes; order Kitasatosporales; family Streptomycetaceae; genus Streptomyces; species Streptomyces sp. NPDC060064. The sequence continues at coordinate 76,615 of NZ_JBHWWF010000010.1, read as the reverse complement.
GGGGTGTGGAACAGGGCCCCCGCAGCAAGACCGTGTGGTGCGAACTGCCGGGCATTCATGCCGGTTCGCGAGGAATGGTCGTCGGCGTGATCGGAGGCTGATCGCTGCTGTACAGTCCGCGCGCCCCGCCGTGACGTAAGGAAGAGATCCATGCGAAGTCGTTTCAGGTGCGCTGCACTGGTTCTGCCGCTCGCCCTCTCGCTGGCCGCCTGCGGCGCGGCAGAGGAGGACGGGCCGGTGGAGTCGGCCGGGGCCGAGAGCCCTGAGGCGACGCAGTCCTCCGAGCAGGCCGAGGCGACGCCCGCGGCACCCGAGTCCCCGGAGGACTTCCTCGACCTCGCCGAGAAGGCGATGGCGGAGGAAGGCGCCTGGACCTTCTCCGTGCAGGGACAGGAAGGGCTGACGCTCCAGGGCCACAAGAGCGCCGCGACCTACCGTGCCACGGTCCGGCGCGGCATGGAGCCGGAGGCGCTGCACTCGCAGGGCGTCAGTACCAGCAGCAAGGGAACCAGGAAGAACGAGGAGATCTACGTCGTCGACGGCACGGCATACCTCAAGAAGGGCAGCGCGCCGTGGAAGAACGCGCCCACCTCCGACCCCGAGATGCAGAACAAGGTCGAGGACGCTGTCGCGGCCATCGAGGAGTTCCGGGAGTACGCGCAGGCCGCCGGTGACGAGATGACGCTGACCAAGAGGGACGGCACGATCGAGCTCCGTGTCGGCAGCGACAAGCAGAAGCTGACCGCCGTCCGGGACCGGGCCTGGGTGAAGAAGGCGCAGCGGGAGTTCGACCCCACCGCCGAGCAGCTCCGGGACGCCGGAATCCCGGTGAACGACGCTCAGTTGACGCTGTCCGGGCTGAAGGAGGTGCTGGTTCTGGACGGCAAGACGTACCGGATCAAGAGCCACCGGTTCGAGTTCGGCTTCCTCGTCCCGTACGCCGGTGGCCGGGACATCGCGTACGAGCAGGACGTACGGCAGGAGAACCAGGGCACGTTCGACGGGAAGATCGAGCTCCCCGCGGGCGTGGGCTGACCTCCGCCGTCACGGACAGCGCCGATGTACCCCTGGGGCACACAGCCATGGAGATCGTTGCCCTCACCGGCATGGCCGGTGTCTCCTTCGGACAGTGGTGCGCCCCGGTGCGGGTCGCGCGCGGTGTGCCCGACTCGGCGTTCCGGCGGGGCGCCGACTCCGCGCCCGTCACCCTGCACGGGGTCCGGCTGCTCGGACGACCCCGGCGCCTAAGGATTCGTCCGAAAGGTCCGTCGGCTCGCGTCTCGGCGTCGGCCTGATATAGAACCGGCCCACTTCGCCGTGCCGACCTCGGCCGTCGCGATTCCCCCATCAACCGAAGGGTTACTTCGTGCTGCCCTCGTCCCGTAGCTTCTCCGCCGTACTGGCTGCCACCGGCGCGATATTCCTGGTGTCGGCATGCGGGCACCAGGGCCAGGATGCCCCGGCCGCGGATGCCGCTGCAGCCACTGCCAAGAGCGTGACGTCGGACGTGCCCGGCTCGTCCGCATCCCCCAGCAGTTCCGCCTCGGCCTCGGTATCTGCTTCCCCCTCCGCCTCCGCCTCCGCGTCCGCTTCCGCGGCGCCGTCCGACAGCGCGAAGCCGGGGCCCGGCGGGTCCCGCACCGCGGCGGCCGGCGGTGCGGGGAAAGCTCAGGCAGCCCCGTCAGCCCATGCCCCGAACTTCCCCGTGCCGGTCGACGTGGGCAACGCCACCCAGCTCATCACCGTGAAGGCCGGCGGCTCGTACGCCACGGTGACGGCCTGGTCCAAGGGGTCGTCCGGCTGGAAGTCCGTCATCTCCGACAGCGGCCGGGTCGGCTCGAACGGCATTGTCGACGGCTCCACCCGCAGGCAGAGCACCTACACCACGCCATCGGGCACCTACACCATCACCGAGGGCTTCGGCGTCGAGTCCAGCGGCACGAGCATGCCGTACACGCGGGTCAACTCCAGCCACTGGTGGGTGGAGGACCCCGAGTCGAAGTTCTACAACCAGATGCACACCGAGGCCGGGGCCGACTTCCCGCTCACCGAGAGCGGCGAGCGGGGCAGTGAGCACCTCATCAACTACCCGACGCAGTACGCCAAGGCCCTGGTCATCAACTTCAACCGCTGGCCGGCCACACCGGGTCGGGGAGCCGGGATCTTCCTGCACGTCAACGGCAAGGGCGCGACCGCGGGTTGCGTATCCGTGCCGCGCTCCACCATGGACCGGATCATGGGCTGGATCCAGCCCGGCGCGCACCCGCGCATCGCCATCGGCTGACCCGTCGGCCGAAGGAGCCCGAACGTTGCCTGAACGGCGTGGTGGTCGACGACGCCTGAGCCGTGCCGATGGTTGTACGAGTGGCTCGAACTCGTCCGTGAGAACGAACACTTCCGCACTCCGTGATGATCTCCGCGCACCTGTCGCTTGGTCATACATGGATACCGACTTTGGAGTTCTGCCCAGTGCGGCCGACATGCGCGCGTACGTCGCCGGGGTCGTCGACCGGCTGACGGAGCGCAACCGGTTGCCGTTCGACTACTCCGTCGCCAGCCTGCGCCTCGTCGACTTCATGGTGGACGGGGTACGGCGCGGCCGTCCGCAGGTCGGGCAGGTTGCCGGGCTGCTCCAGGGGCTCGGGGCGTACACGGGAGAGGTGATCGTCCGGCGGGCCGGGGCGCATTGGGCGGACTTCGGGCCGGAGCAGCGGGAGCTGTTCGGGCAGCCGGTGGGTGTCCGGATGCCCGATGGCCGCGTGTGGAATCCGCTCGGCAAGGTCGTCAACCGCTTCGAGCTGGGCGGCCCGGAAGAGTCGGTGCAGCGCCTCTACCTCCTGCTGCACGGGCGGGCACGCAGGCCCATCGACCCGAGGGCCGCCTGCGGGCGGTGACGTTTCTCCGTCTCCGTACGCAGAGATGAAGGGGCATGTGCCGAAGGGCGCTGGTACGGAGAGGCAACTGTGGGGGCGTACGACGCGGAACTCGGGGCGGCCGTCGAGCGGGCGCAGCAGGGGGACGAGGACGCCTTCGCGACCGCGTACCGCCTGGTGCAGCCTGGGCTGATCGGCTACGTCCGAGGGCTCGTTGGCGACGATGCCGAGGACGTGGCCGCCGAGGCGTGGCTGGAGATCGCCCGTGACCTGAGCCGTTTCCGTGGCGACGGGGCGGGGTTCCGGGGCTGGACGGCGACGATTGCCCGGCACCGCGCCCTGGATCATCTGCGCAGGCAGAAGCGGCGCCCGCGCATCTCCTTACTGGAGCGGGATGTGCTGGAACTTCCGGACGGGCAGGACACGGCCGCCGCGGCGCTCGAAACGCTCTCCACCGAGCGCGCCCTCGAGTTGATCGGCAGCCTGCCGCGCGAGCAGTCGGAAGCGGTACTGCTGCGGGTGGTCGTCGGGCTCGACGGGCCTGCGGCCGCGCGGGTGCTGGGCAAGCGCCCCGGAGCCGTACGCACCGCGGCGTACCGGGGACTGAAAGGACTGGCGGAGCGACTGGCCAGGGCGTACGCCGAAGGATGAGAGATGAAACCCGAACGGGATGACCTCCGCACACCCGAACTCGACGCGTTGCTCGGGGCGGCGCGCCGCCCCGGCGTACTCGATCCGGCTGACGAGGAGCGGGCCCTCCGGGCGTTCCGCCTGGCGCGTGACGAGGGCGGCGTGCGTGCGGCACCGGTGCGGTGGCGGCGCAGCCGGGACGACTGGCGGCCCGGCGGTGAGCGGCACTGGGCGCGGGCGCTCAAGGCGCTGGTGGCGGGTGTTGCCGCGGCGGTGGCGCTGGGCGGGGTGGCGGTCGCGGCCGGGGAGGGGGCGATCCCGTCGCTGTTCGGGGGCGGCGCGGAGCCGAAGCCGGTACGGAGCGCGCCCACGGAACCCGGCGTTGAAGAGGACGGGGTCGGTGACCGGCGCGGTGAAGGAGCACCACAGAGCCCGGTGCGGCCCACTCGGTCGTCCGCGGGCGACGCTCCCCCCGGGCGTCCGGGCACGGCGCGGGACACAGCCGCGCACTGCCGTCAGTATCTGGCGGCTGTTTCGCGACGGGGTACGGCGTCCAGGGGCAAGGCCATCGCCGAACTGGAAGCGGCCGTCGGCGGCTCGGAGGGCGCACGGGCCTACTGTGAGCGGCTGTTGGCGGGTGAGATGAACGACACCTCGCCGAACCCTGCGGACGGGAAGCCCGCGAAGAGTGCGGAGAAGCCGGGGAAGCCATCGGACAAGCCGCAGAAGCCGGGGAAGCCGGGGAAGCCGGGGAGGTAGGACGCCGGGGCAGCCGTTCCGACGGCTCGGCCCCGCCGGACAGTCGCTCGCGGACGTGGAAGGACGACCGGGGCCGCCACCCCCCACAGGAGAGGCCCCGGTCGTCGCTCGCCAGGGCCGCGGAGCGGCCCCGTACTTCTCTCAGCGCCGAGCGTGCGTTTTCTGTCACACCTCGCTGTGTCAGCATGTTGTTGCGGGTTGTACAAAATGTGGACGCGGCTCGGTTGGAGGACGTAGCGTGCTGATTCGCGTACAGGGCGGCGCGGCAGTGGTGACCAGCTGCGATTCAGGACGGGTTGAGGGAGTGCTGGGGGACGACGCGGAGTTGACCGCCGCGGTGCTCGCGGCTCAGGACGGGGACGAGGACGCGTTCCGTGCTGTGTACCGCGCTGTGCACCCGCGGTTGCATGGATATGTCCGGACTCTGGTCGGCGATTCGGAGGCCGAGGACGTGGCCTCGGAGGCCTGGCTGCAGATCGCCCGCGACCTCGACCGGTTCAGCGGCGACGCGGACCGCTTCCGGGGCTGGGCCGCACGAATAGCCCGCAATCGCGCTCTCGACCACATACGTATGCGGGGCCGGCGCCCCGCCGTCGGCGGCGACGAGAGCGAACTCACCGGGATGCCCGCCGAGTCGGACACCGCGGACCAGGCCATGGAGGCCCTCGCCACCGGCCACACCATGGAACTCATCGCCCAGCTGCCGCAGGACCAGGCCGAGGCCGTCGTACTGCGCGTCGTGGTCGGCCTCGACGCGAAGAGCGCGGCCAAGACGCTCGGCAAGCGGCCGGGTGCCGTACGGACAGCGGCGCACCGCGGCCTGAAGCGGCTGGCCGAGCTGCTGGGGGCGGATGGTTCGGACGGTGCGGGCTTCGCGGACGTCGCGGACCTGGACAATCTCCGTACGGGCGCGGCGGATCTCGGCGGCGTACCGCCGCAGCGAGGCCCCCGACCGGGCTCGACGGCACCCGCCGGTGTGACGCATTCACGCCTGCGGACGCAGAAGGACATGTGATGGCCGACGAGCGGTACGAGTGGCTTGACAAGGATGCTGCGGAGCGACTGCTGCGGGGCGAACCGGTCGAAGCCGCCGATGAACACGCCCGTATCCAGGCCGCGCGACTCTCCCGTGCGCTGGAGGGCGTGGGCCGGGCCGACTACTCCACCGACGGCGAGATGCCGGGCGAGGCCGCCGCACTGGCCGCCTTCCGCAAGGCCAGGGCCGACGCCGCCGCGCCCGCCGGCGACGCCATCGGCACCGTACGACTCGCTCGCTCCACCCGCTCGGCGCCCGGACTGCGCTTCGGGCGTCCGGTGCGCTTCGGCATCGCCGCCGCGGTGGCCGGCTGCGCGCTCGGCGGAGTGGCGGTCGCGGCCGGCACCGGCATGCTGCCCGGCCCCTTCAGCAACGACGATCCGCTGCCCGCGTCCTCCATCTCGGCCGCCGCGACTCCCGGGCCACTGGTCTCGGAGTTGCCGACCGGCGGCGGACCGGACTCCCCGTCGCAGACCCCGGGCGGGATCAGTACGCCGCCGGTGTCGCCGTCGCCGAGCGGCGGGCCCGGTCCGCATCCGGACCAGGCGAACGGCGGGAAGCCGGACGACGACGGCAAGCAGCAGGGCGACGCCGGCAAGAAGAGGAGCGACCGGAACGCCGAGTGGTACCGCAGGACGGCCGAGGCATGCCGCGACTACCGCAGCGGCCGTATCGCCCCGGAGCGCAAGCGGCGACTGGAGGCGACGGCCAAGGGGCCGGAGCGTGTGGAGCGGTTCTGCGACCGGGTGCTCAGCGGCGACATCAAAACCACCCCGGACGGCAGCGGCGACGGCGACGGAGGTGACGACGGCGGTGACGGACAGAGCAACGGCGGCTCCGACTCGGACGACGGCCGGCCGGGCGGCGGATCGCTGCCGCCCGTGTCCTGGTCGCCTCTGCCCGCCGCTTCCCCGACCGTCCCCTCCGTGAGCACTCGCTGAGCCTCGCCCCAGATTGACCTGCGGCCGGTCTGACCTGCGTTTTCTCCACCGTTGCCGGTATCGGATCAACCAGGTGTGACGTTTTTTGAGCCGACGGCGCAGTAGAGAGTGAGCCGACTGGTCATCGGCCGCGCTCGAGCCGGGGTTCCCCCCGTACCTACGGCTTGGCGCACATGGCGCGGGCGGGACACGTTCCCCCGGTCCCGCCCGCGCCACTCTTCCTTCTCGACTCTCACCAGTAGATGACGACCTTGTCGCCGCTGTGGACCTGCGCGAAGAGCGAGGCGATCTTCCCCTTGTCCCGGACATTGACGCAGCCGTGTGACGCGCCGTTGTAGCCGCGGGCCGCGAAGTCCGAGGAGTAGTGCACCGCCTGGCCGCCGCTGAAGAACATCGCGTACGGCATGGACGTGTGGTAGATCGTCGAGACGTGGTCCTTGGACTTCTGGAACACGCGGAAGGTGCCCTCACGGGTCGGCGTGTACTGCGAGCCGAAGCGCACATCCATCGTCGACTGCACCTTGCCGTCGATCACCCAGGAGAGCGTGCGGGTGGACTTGCTGACGCACATCACCCGGCCCGTCGTGCAGCGCGGGTCCAGTTTTGCCGCCGGCTTGTTGACGGTCTTGCCGTTCAGCTCGTCGCGCGTCGGCTCCGTCGTCATACCGAGCAGCTTCTGCCACGTCACGGTGTCCGTGTCGCCGGTCGTGGGCAGACCGCGCTTGCCCTGGAAGCCCTTGACGGAAGCGACCGTCACGGGACCGTAGGTGCCGGACGGCCTGTCGTCGAACCAGCCGATCTGCGCGAGCCTGGCCTGCAGCTCGCGCACCTGCTTGCCCTTCGAGCCGTTGGCCATCAGCACCTCGGCGGGCTTGCTGGGCCTGGCGGTCGTCTCCTTCGGCTTCGGCGTGGCCGAGTCCGCCCCGGACGGCGTCGCCGTGCCGGCCTGTGCGGGCGCCGAGCTGCCCGGTTTGGCGTCGGCCCGGGCCGGCCGCTCGGTCGCGGCCTGCGCCGTGCAGCCCGCGGTCACGGCAAGCACCGCGGCCGCGGCAAGTGATCTGCGTATGACGGAATTCCGAACCATGTTCGCCCCCCTGTATTCCCTGTGTCTCCAGAGACAGATTCCCGCCCTGCCTGGTTGCGCAATCCCGCGCATCATGGGGAACAAGCGGTGGAAGAGGCTGTGAGCAAGGTCCCAGGGTGCGGCTCTCCACCCGTCGAGGACCCGCCGCTACAGTCCGACGCGAGGATCGGTTACCAGCGAGTAGCTCTAGTGGGAGGCACACAACCATGGCGCGCGAGTCCGAGTCGGGACTGCCCATCGAGCCGGTCTACGGACCGGGTGCACTGGACGGCTGGGATCCGGCCGAGAAGCTGGGCGAGCCCGGTTCGTACCCCTTCACCCGCGGCGTCTACCCGACGATGTACACCGGCCGTCCCTGGACGATGCGCCAGTACGCGGGCTTCGGCACCGCCGTCGAGTCCAACGCCCGCTACAAGCAGCTCATCGCCAACGGCACGATGGGCCTGTCCGTCGCCTTCGATCTGCCCACCCAGATGGGTCACGACTCGGACGCGGCGATCGCGAGCGGCGAGGTCGGCAAGGTCGGCGTCGCCATCGACTCGCTCGACGACATGCGGGTGCTGTTCGACGGCATCCCGCTGGACAAGGTCTCCACGTCGATGACGATCAACGCCCCGGCCGCGCTGCTTCTGCTGCTCTACCAGCTCGTCGGCGAGGAGCAGGGCGTCCCCGCGGACAAGCTCACCGGCACCATCCAGAACGATGTGCTCAAGGAGTACATCGCCCGCGGCACGTACATCTTCCCGCCCAAGCCCTCGCTCCGGCTGATCGCCGACATCTTCAAGTACTGCAAGACCGAGATCCCGAAGTGGAACACCATCTCGATCTCCGGCTACCACATGGCGGAGGCCGGCGCCTCGCCCGCGCAGGAGATCGCCTTCACGCTCGCGGACGGCATCGAGTACGTCCGTACGGCCGTGGCCGCCGGCATGGACGTCGACGACTTCGCGCCGCGCCTTTCCTTCTTCTTCGTCTCGCGTACGACGATCCTGGAAGAGGTGGCCAAGTTCCGTGCCGCGCGCCGCATCTGGGCCCGGATCATGCGGGACGAGTTCGGCGCGAGGAACCCCAAGTCGCTGATGCTGCGGTTCCACACGCAGACGGCCGGTGTGCAGCTGACCGCGCAGCAGCCCGAGGTGAACCTGGTGCGCGTGGCCGTTCAGGGGCTCGCGGCGGTGCTCGGCGGTACGCAGTCGCTGCACACCAACTCCTTTGACGAGGCGATCGCGCTCCCGACGGACAAGTCGGCGCGGCTCGCCCTGCGTACCCAGCAGGTCCTGGCGTACGAGACCGATGTCACCGCCACCGTGGACCCGTTCGCGGGCAGTTATGTCGTCGAGAAGATGACGGACGACGTGGAGGCGGCGGCGCTGGCGCTGATGGAACGGGTCGAGGACCTGGGCGGCGCGGTCAACGCCATCGAGCACGGCTTCCAGAAGAACGAGATCGAGCGCAGCGCGTACCGCATCGCGCAGGAGACCGACAGCGGCGAGCGGGTCGTCGTCGGCGTCAACCGCTACACGCTGGACGCGGAGGAGCCGTACGAGCCGCTGCGGGTCGACCCTGCCATCGAGGCGCAGCAGGCGGACCGGCTGGCGAAGCTGCGGGCCGAGCGCGACCAGGGGGCGGTCGACGCGGCACTCGCGGCGCTGCGGAAGGCCGCGGAGGGCACGGACAACGTCCTCTACCCGATGAAGGACGCGCTGAAGGCGCGGGCGACGGTGGGCGAGGTGTGCGACGCGCTGCGCGCGGTGTGGGGCACATACGTCCCGACCGACGCCTTCTGAGCGGCTCGTTCCGTTCTGTTCCGTGATGCGGAACGCAAAGGCGGAGTGTCGTGCCCATGTGCGACACTCCGCCTCATGCTGGGTGTTACCGATCTGCCGACCTATCTCGCGGGCCTTGTCCTGATCGTTCTGCTGCCGGGGCCGAACTCGCTGTACGTGCTCTCGGTCGCCGCCCGTCGTGGTGTGCGTACGGGATACAAGGCCGCCGCCGGTGTGTGGTGCGGCGATACCGTGCTGATGGTGCTCTCCGCGGCGGGCGTCGCCTCGCTGCTCCAGGGCAACGCCGTGCTCTTCGGGATCGTGAAGTTCGCCGGCGCCGGCTATCTGACCTGGCTGGCGATCGGGATGCTGCGTGCGGCCTGGTCGCTGTGGCGCACCCGCCGTGAGCTGACCGCCGAGCAGGCGGCCCCGGCCGAGGGATCCGCCGCCGAGCGGCCGTTCCGCAAGGCTTTTGTGATCAGCCTGTTCAACCCGAAGGCGATCCTCTTCTTCATCGCCTTCTTCGTGCAGTTCGTCGATCCCGAGTACGCCTATCCGGCGCTCTCCTTCGTGGTGCTCGGCGTGCTCGCCCAGCTGGCGAGCTTCCTCTATCTCACCCTGCTGATCTTCACCGGGACGCATCTGGCGGCGGCATTCCGCCGTCGCAAGCTGCTGTCGGCGGGTGCGACGTCGGCGGCCGGCGCGCTGTTCCTGGGCTTCGCGGTGAAGCTCTCGCTCAGCAGCACCTGACCAGGTACTCGGCGAGGCCGGACATGTCCTCGCCCGCCCAGCCGACGTAGCCGTCGGGCCGAACAAGGAAAAGACCCTTCCCGTACGGCTCGTACGCCTCGATCCGGTGTGTGTGCACCAGCTCGTCGTCGAGTACGGGCAGTTCGGCGTCCGTGCCGACCGCGAGCAGCGTGAAGTGCGGGCCGCGGAAGAGGTCGAAGATCCGCCGTCCGCCGGGCAGCGGACCGTCCGGGGCGCGGTCGCCCGCCTCCAGTGCGCCCGCGCCGCCGGAGGCGAGCGGGCCGCCGCGGTAGCCCAGCCCCAGCTGCATGGTGGCCGCGCCGCGCTGCTCCTCACCGCGGTGGATACGGGTGGAGAGGCCGAGCATCTGTGCGGCGACGGGCAGCCGCTCCTGCTCGTAGGTGTCCAGGAGCGCCTCGAGTGCGCCGTGGCGCAGCACCTGGCCGAGCTTCCAGCCGAGGTTGTACACGTCCTGGACGCTGGTGTTGAGGCCCTGTCCGCCGGCGGGGGAGTGGACATGGGCGGCGTCGCCCGCGAGGAACACGCGCCCTTCGCGGAACCGGTCGGCCATGGCCGCGCGCGGCCGGAAGTCCGAGGCCCACAGCACCTCGGTGACCTCTTCCTCGGCCAGATGGGTGCGGGCGGCGATCAGCTTCCGTACGCCCGAGGGCGAGGTGTCGGGCTCGCCCTCCACGAACTGGCCGACGGCCTGGAAGTCGTCGGTCCCCGGCAGCGGGCAGACGGCGAAATAGCCGGCGCTGCCGCCCGGGAAGACATGCCAGTTGAGGCGGTCGAGCGTGGGGATGCGGACATCGGCGACCAGCACCGGGGCCGGGTCGACGCTCTCGCCGTTCATCGCGATGGAGAGGATCCTGCGGACCGTGCTGCGGCCGCCGTCCGCCGCGACCGCGTAGGCCGCGCGGATCGTCGATGTTCCAGTCGTCGATGTGTCTGCCGTCGCTGCCGTCCCTGTCGAGAGCTGGGCCGTCACTCCGTACGCGTCCTGGCTGAGCCCCGTCAGGGCCGTACCGAAAGAGACTTCGCCGCCGAGCTCTCTCAGGCGCACGTACAGGATCTGCTGGGTGCGCCACTGCGGGAGCAGCCAGGGCTCGCCGTACGGCTCCGTGTCCGTGGGCCCGGGGCGCTCGAACATGTCGTGCTCGCCCTGGCGGCTGCCGTCCTGCCAGACCATGCCGACCGGAGCCCTGCCGCCCGAGGCGAGCACCGCGTCCACGACGCCGAGGTCGTCGAAGACCTCCATGGTGCGGGGCTGGATGCCCTTGCCGCGCGAGCCGGGGAAGAGCGTGTCCGACTGCTCGACGACGAGGGCGCGTACACCGCGGCGGGCCAGATCGCAGGCGAGGGCGAGCCCGGTGGGCCCGGCCCCGACGATCAGGACGTCGGTCTCCGTGCCGGGGCCAGTTTCCTTAACGCTGTTAAGTGCCATTCCGGGAGGGTGTCCTTAACGTTGTTAAGTTGTCAAGGGCGACGGGTAGGTTGGCACCGTGGCTACGGAACGACTCGACCGGATCCGGGTGGCGCGCACCGCCCTGCGCCTGCTCAACGAAGTAGGACTCGAAGGGCTGACGCTGCGCGCCATCGCCAAGGAGCTCGACGTCAAGGCGCCGGCCCTGTACTGGCACTTCAAGGACAAGCAGGCGCTGCTCGACGAGATGGCGACCGAGATGGTCCGGCGCATGGCGGCCGACCTGCTGGCGGCGGAACCGGCTGCCGACTGGCGCGAGAGCCTCGCCGGGGCCATGCGCGGGCTGCGCGAGCATCTGCTGCGCTATCGCGACGGCGCCAAGGTCTACAGCGGCACGCGCTTCACCGACAACAGTTACGCCGCCCCGATGGAGGCGCATCTGCGCATCCTCACCGGTGCGGGCTTCACGCCGGGCGCGGCGGCCCGCGCCTGGTTCACCGCGTACAGCTACACGATCGGCTATGTGATCGAGGAGCAGTCGATGGGGCCCGACCCGGCGACCGGGGCGGAGGGGTACGACCTGGTGGCCCGGGCCGAGCGGCTGGCGGAGTACCCCCTCGCCGTGGCGGTGGGCGAGGAGGTCTTCGCAGACCATGAGGCGGCGTTCGAGGCGGGGCTCGCGGCGGTGGTGGCGGGCATCGAGCAGGTGCTGCTGAGCTGCAATGCAGCCCCTCCGGCGATGGAGGAGCGGGGTTTGGGGCGGAGCCCCAACGGGAGCCTCGCCGGCGATTGAGGCGCGGGGCCCGGGGCAGAGCCCCAGGGGTCACCCGAGCCGCGGAGCCCCAGGGGTCACCCGAGCCGCGGAGCCCCAGGGGTCACCCGAGCGCCACCCGCTTGAGGCGGCGCGCCCTCCGCACCACCCGGCGTACCGTCGCATTGCGCGGCACCGGGATGCCGCCCGGCAGCCCGAGCACCGTCAGCCTGCGGCGCTTGAAGTAGCGCCAGGTGCGGTTGTTGAGGTTGCGGCCGAGATAGCTCTCCGCCGCCGCCCGCAGATCCGGCCGCAGCTGCGGCTGCATCGCGAAGCCGACCGCGCTGACCAGGCCGGTCAGTATGTCGTCGGCCTCCTTGGGCGCACCGGCCGCGCCGTCGGCGAGATCCGGCAGCAGCGCGTCGACGATCGTCAGCGGCACCCGGTTGCTGTTCTGGTACGGCGTGAGCCGGTCCAGGAGCGGTTCCGTGCCGATACGGGCCACGGGAATGCCGTAGAACGTGCTCGCCGTGAACAGCGCGGTCGAGAAGCAGCCGGCCACCAGCGCGGGGCGCAGCCGGCGGTAGAGCACCTCGGCGATCAACGGCCGGTCCAGGACGGTCAGTTCCGCCTCCAGCGCCGCCGCCTCGCGCTCCAGCGTGCGCGTCCAGGAGGCCGGCGCGGTGGGATGCGGCTTGAAGACGATCCGGCGGTGGCCCAGCGCGACCGCGCCCCGCACCATCCGGACATGGAGGGCCTCCTCCTCCGCGGGCGTGATGATGCCCAGCGTCGCGAGATACTGGCCCAGCAGCAGCACCGGGCCCTCGCCCGCGTCGGACACCGCGTCGGACGCCGGGTCCGTCACCCCGTCGGAGAGCTCGGCGACGACCTTGACGAAGGCCTCCGTCGGAACGATCTGCGGCTCGGCCCCGAACTCCGCGAGCAGCAACGGCTTCAGGCCCGGCACCAGATCCAGATGGAACAGCCTGCGCACGCGCTCGCCGACCAGCGGGTCGATCTTGTTGCGGGTGGGGCCGTAGCTCATCAGCCCGTCCGCGTAGACATCGAGCGCCGCGTCCGGGAAGAGCTGTGCGACGGCGAGCGCCGGATTGACCTGGATGGACTCGACGGCCAGCTCGATCCGGTCGTCACCGAGGTCCCAGAGCAGCCGCAGATGGCGCTCCCACAGCGGCGCGTCGTCCGGCCGCGGGGCCCAGCCGCCCGGGTGGAAAGGGGAGATGGCCTCGTTCCAGGAGAGCACGCCGTCGAAGCGGCCGCGCAGTTGCTCGAAGCCCGGCATCTCGTCCAGCGCCGGCGAGGTCTCCGGCGTCGAAGCGTTGTTGGCGACCAGCAGCAGCCGCCGGTCCGCGGGCGCGATGCAGCCACTGTCCAACGCAGCGGCGAGCGTGGCGGCCCCGTACAGCGAGGACGCGAGGAAGATCTGGGTCGTACGCATCAGGCCGCGGCCTCCGCGGAGAGAGGGGCGGGGCGGCGACGCAGCCTGCGCAGCCGCGACGCACGCTCGATGTCCATCGAGTCGAGCGCGTCCTTCAGAACATCCTGCGGCATCCGCCTCAGCGCCGCCGCACTCATCGCACGCAATTTCCGCGCCACAGGCGGTTCGAACCTCTCCACTGATCCCAAGTGGTGCGAAATAACCGCGCAGTAGGTGCGTACGGCTTTTGGCAGCAGTCGTTCGGAATCCGGATCCTTCGCCGTTTCTTCGATCACCTGGTCGAATGCGCGAATGAAATCGAGTTGCCGGATGTCTCCGATCTGAGTGAGCGAAGAAGCCACTCCGCGCCGGTAGAAGATTCCGAGCTCGCTGATCGCCGCGAAGGATTCCGCCTCGCGGTGCAGCCGCCAGATCCACGGGCGGTCCTCGGCGGTGCGCAGCCCGTGCGTGAAGTGCAGCAGTCCGCGCTCCGCGAGCCGCCGGTGGTACATCCCGGCCCAGGCCATCGGGTAGTCGACGCCGGTGGAGCGGTCGGCGGGCAGGATCGCGTCGCGCGGCCGCAGCACCTCGCCGCGCCGGCCGACCGGGACGCGATGGACCGTGCGGGCCCTGGCCGTGCACTGCACATGGTCCGTACGGACGAAGTCGCAGCCCAGGTCCTCGATGGCGGCGAGCAGCCGCTCGTAGTGGCCGGGGGCCAGCCAGTCGTCGCCGTCGAGGAAGGTGAGGTACTCCCCGGTCGCGGCGTCGAGGCCGGTGTTGCGTGCGGTGGCGAGCCCGCCGTTCTGTTCATGTCTGATCAGGCGAACCCCCGGAACCTCTCGCTCCGCGCGCTCGAGGATCTCCGGTGTCCCGTCCGTCGAACAGTCGTCGACAAGCAGGAACTCGAAGTCCTCGCGGGCGTTCGCCTGGAGGCTTCTGAGGGTGTCGGGTGCGTATGTCTGCACGTTGTAGAACGGCACGATGACGGAGAGCTTAACCACCCGGGTGACGCTATGGCCGGCACCCGGCATTCGTACTGAAGCCGGGAGAGATGACAGGTGAACGCAGAGCGGCGACTTTGTTAACCAGGTTGATTCATCGGCCTTATCGCCAACCGTAGATGCTCTGTTAACCAGCTGTTGCGGTCGAGTTGGGCCGTCAAACGGAATGCCTTTCTAACGTCCTCGGCGTGCCATCAAGTACCAGCGAGGCCGTACGGGTCGCCGTACTCGCCGACTCCGACACCCGGTGGAAATGGGGTGCGCTCACCGCGCGCCGTATCGCCGCGCACGACGTCCCGCGCCACTCGTCGGGTTCCGCCGGCTCATCGGATGCGGCCGACGCCGTTGATTCCGCGGACTCCGTCGAGCTGAGCGGCTTTCTGCTGCGCGGCCGGGCCACCCCCACGGCCCGCCAGCTCGCCGAGGTCGGTGTGCGCGCCGACGAGCTGCGCGAGGTGACCGGGAACGAGTTCCTGCGGGCGATGAAGGACGAGCAGTACGACGTGGTCGTACTCGCCCTCGTCGGTGGCGCGGTCCAGGCCATGCTGCACGGGTTCGCCGCACTCCGGCTGCCCCGCCGGCCCGTCGTCGTCACCGGCTATGTCGGCGTCGTCTACGAGAAGCTCGCCGACGGGCTCCTGCTGCGGCACGGCGCGGACGTCGTCCTCGCCAACTCCCGCCACGACGCGGACCGTTTCCGCGCGGTGTACGAGGGAGTGGGCGCCGACGCCTCGTCCGTCACCGAGGCGGCGCTGCCCTTCCTCGGCGGCGCGCCCTACGAGGCACAGAACGGCCGCGACACCGTCGTCTTCGCCGCTCAGCCCTCGGTGCCCGAATCCCGCGCCGACCGCAGCTATCTGCTGCGCCGCCTGGTCGAGCACGCCCGCCTCCACCCGAGCCGCGAGGTGCTGCTGAAGCTGCGCTCCAAGCCGGGCGAGCACACCACGCACCTCGAAGAGCTCCCGTACCAGAAGCTCGCCGACAAGCTGCCGGGCGGACTGCCGCCCAACTTCAAGCTGGTCTACGGGCATATGGGCGACGTCCTCGACCGCACCGACCTGCTGGTCACCGTCTCCTCCACCGCCGCGCTCGAATCGCTGCACCGGAGCATCCCCACCGCGGTCCTCACCGACCTCGGTGTGCGCGAGGCGCTCGGCAACCACCACTTCCTCGGCTCCGGGCTGCTGACCTCCTGGGACCGGCTCGACGGCGGCCACCGCCCCGCGCCGGACCCCGACTGGCTGGTCAGGCAGGGCGTGGCCGCAGACGGCGCGTACGACACGGCCTTCGACGCGGCCCGCAAGCGCGTCGCCGAACTGCTGCAGAGCCCCGCACTCCCGCCGCTCGCGCCGTACTACACGCCCGCCACCGCACCGGGCTATCTCCCCGGCATCCTCGCCCGCCACCACCTCGGCCCCGACGGCACTCCGCTGCCGGGCGCGGCCCCGGCCGCCGAGATCACCGGCGTACGGCGTGTGGTGCGCGACGCGATACGGAACGCGGCGCGCGGCGCGTACCGCCACGGCGTGCAGCGCGTCGCCCCGATCATCCGCCGGATGGGCGAGCTGTGACCCGCACGCGTCCCGGTGCCTCACCTCAACTCCCGTACTCAGGAGCGCAGATGACCGTACTCGCCGTGATCCCCGCCCGTGGCGGCTCCAAAGGCGTTCCGGCGAAGAACCTGGCCCCCGTGGGCGGAGTGCCGCTCGTCGCGCGCGCCGTGCGCGAGAGCCTTGCCGCACCGCACGTCACCGATGTCGTGGTCTCCACGGACGACCCGGACATCGCGGAGGCGGCCCGGCACGCGGGCGCCGAAGTGGTGCTGCGGCCGGCCGCGATCGCGGGGGACACCGCGACCAGCGAGGCGGCCGTGCTGCACGCGATGGACGCGTACGAGGCGATGCACAGCACGTCGGTGGACGTGGTCCTGCTCATCCAGTGCACCAGTCCCTTCCTGGCGCGCGAAGACGTCGAGGGTGTGGCGGCCGCGGTTCTCGAAGGCGGCGCGGACAGCGCGGTGACCGTCGCCCCCTTCCACGGTTTCGTCTGGCGCGAGGAGGACACGTCGCCCGCATCGGAGTCGGCCGCCATCGGCGCCCAGCGCGTCGGCGGCGCCACCGCGCTGCTCGTCGACACCGACCGCACCTCCGGCTACGGCGTCAACCACGACGCGTCCTTCCGGCCGCGTCGCCAGGACCGGCCGCAGGACTTCCTGGAGACCGGGGCCGCGTACGCCATGTCCGCCACCGGATTCCGCGAGGCCGGCCACCGGTTCTTCGGCCGTACCGCGCTCGTACGGACCGACCCCGCGCGCGTCCTGGAGGTCGACGACCCGCACGACCTGGCCAGGGCCCGCGCGCTGGCGCCCCTGCTCGACACCCCCGCGCTGCCCACCCGCGAGGACATCGACGCCGTAGTGCTCGACTTCGACGGCACCCAGACCGACGACCGGGTGCTCATCGACGCCGACGGGCGCGAGATCGTCGCCGTGCACCGCGGCGACGGCCTCGGCATCGCCCATCTGCGCAGGTCGGGCCTGGAACTGCTGATCCTGTCCACCGAGCAGAACCCCGTCGTCGCCGCCCGCGCCCGCAAGCTCCGGGTCCCCGTCCTGCACGGCATCGACCGCAAGGACCTCGCGCTGAAGCAGTGGTGCGAGGAGCAGGGGATCGCGCCGGAGCGGGTGCTCTACGTCGGCAACGACGTCAACGACCTCCCGTGCTTCCACCTCGTCGGCTGGCCCGTGGCCGTCGCGAGTGCGCACGGCTCCGTACGTGCCGCCGCGCGTGCCGTCACCACCACGCCCGGCGGCGAGGGGGCGATCCGAGAGATCGCCGCCTGGCTCCTCGGCCCGACGCTCAACACCCCCGAAAACACCCCTGAAAACACCCCTCAAGACACCACAGGCACCTCTGTCACCCCTGCCACCTCCCACAACTCCCCCGAGAAGTAAGGAACCACCCCTCATGAGCACGTCCCGTCTGCGCACCCTCGGCACCAAGACCGCGGGCCCCGGTCACCCCGTCTACGTCACGGGTGAGATCGGCATCAACCACAACGGCGACCTGCACAACGCCTTCGCGCTCATCGATGCCGCCGCCGACGCCGGCTGTGACGCGGTCAAGTTCCAGAAGCGCACCCCGGAGATCTGCACCCCGCGCGACCAGTGGGACATAGAGCGCGACACCCCCTGGGGCCGGATGACGTACATCGACTACCGCCACCGCGTGGAGTTCGGTGAGGACGAGTACCGCCAGATCGACGAGCACTGCAAGAAGCGCGGCATCGACTGGTTCGCGTCGCCGTGGGACACCGAGGCCGTCGCCTTCCTGGAGAAGTTCGACGTCCCCGCCCACAAGGTGGCCTCCGCTTCGCTGACCGACGACGAGCTGCTGCGCTCCCTGCGCGCCACGGGCAAGACGGTCATCCTCTCCACCGGCATGTCCACGCCGAAGCAGATCCGGCACGCGGTGGAGGTGCTCGGCAGCGACAACATCCTGCTCTGCCACGCCACCTCGACGTACCCGGCGAAGGCCGAGGAGCTCAACCTCCGCGTCATCAACAGCCTCCAGGCCGAGTACCCGAACGTCCCGATCGGCTACAGCGGCCACGAGACCGGCCTACAGACCACCCTCGCCGCGGTCGCACTCGGCGCCGCCTTCGTCGAGCGCCACATCACTCTCGACCGCGCCATGTGGGGCTCCGACCAGGCGGCCTCCGTCGAGCCGGGCGGCCTGCAGCGCCTGGTCCGCGACATCCGCACCATCGAGACCGCGCTCGGCGACGGCGTCAAGAAGGTCTACGAGTCCGAGCTCGCCCCGATGAAGAAGCTGCGCCGGGTCGCGGGTGTCGTCGCCGAGGCCGGCGACCGTGAGCCGGCCGCGGTCTGACATGCCTGCTGCCGTGCTGTGCCTTCCCGGGGGCCGTGGCCCCCGAAAGCCGCTCCGCGGCGGGCTCCCGGACCACCAGCAGGCCGGCCGGCAGGCCTGCCCGGCATCACGAGGTGAACTTCAGTGAATCTCGCCTTCGTCGAGAGTCCGGTCCAGCTCCTGAACGTCCTGGAGTGGGCCCACGCACGGCCGGGCGCGCCGCCGACGCTGCCGGGTGTCCCGGCACAGCCGGCGGGCCGGACAGGGACAGGCCTGGCAGGGACAGACCGGACCGCGTCGCCGGGGGCCGGGACGTCCTGGGCCCCCACCGAGCTCACCGTCGTCGTCCTGTCGCCGACCGACCCCATGTCGCGGGGCCAGCTGCGCCGGATGGCGGAGCTGGCCCGCGACGAGGGGTACACGGTGCGCTGGCAGGAGGCACGCGGTGGGGCGGGTGCGCCGCTGAAGACGCTGCGCCGGCTGGGCCCGATGCTGCACCGCGCCGAGCGCATCGTCATAGGGGACCCGTTCTCCCGGTACGTACAGCTGCTGCTGACCCTCGTCCGCAGCAAGGATCTGACCGTGGTCGACGACGGCACGGCCACCATGGAGTTTGTCGCCCAGCTGGCGCGCGGCGAGAAGCTGGTGCGCTGGCACCGGCGCGGCAGGCGGGGCCCCCGCGAACTGGTCCTCGCGCCGGTCACCTTTCTGGCGCGGCGCCGGCTCACCCCGTCCAGGACCCGCAAGGTCGAGGTCTTCACCTCGATGCCGGTCGAGCCGCCGCCCGGCGTCACGGTCACGGCCAACCGGTTCGCCTGGACCCGCTCCCGCTTCGGCCCGCCCAGGATCACTCGGGGCGCCGACCTCGTCGGCACATCTCTCGTGGAGACGGGCGTCGTCGACCCGGACCAGTATGTGGAGGCCGTCGGCGCCCTGGCCCGTACGCACGGCGCCACCCGCTACTTCGCACACCGCCGCGAGAGCTCGGAGAAACTCCACCGCCTCGCCGTCGAGACCGGCCTGGAGATCGTCCGCCCGGATCTGCCGCTGGAACTGATCGCCCGCCGCGGCCCCATCGGCGGCACGGTCCTCAGCTTCCCGTCCACCGTGGTCCACACGCTCCCACTCGCCCTCGCGGGCACGGGCGTCAAAGTCGCGGTCTGTGACATCGCCCCGGAGTGGCTCAGGGACAGCGCATCCCCGCGGGCCCAGGGCTTCCTGGCCGGGGTGACGGGGACGGCCCGGGATGTGCATCGGCTGCCCGCTCCGGCGTGAGCGGCGCGCACTGCGGCGGCCGGCACCGTGCTGCGGCTCGGTTCCCCCGGAATCCCTTTCTTCGGGGATCGCCGGTTGACTCCCGGTCGAGAAGAGGAGTGAGCTTACCCACAGGGGTGGACAACCATGCACCTCGCGGCCACCTTTCCTCACCCTATCGGGCTGATCTTTTGTTGATCAGTGGTCAGTCGGGGCATGCCTGGGCCTACTCTTCAACAGGTGAACCAACTGATGTCCCGCGATTCCGAAGCCGAGCAGCCCGGCGAGGTGCTGCCCGGCACGCTGTCCGAGTCCTTGCGCGCTGAACTGATCGAGTTCCGCCGCGACTTGCACATGCACCCGGAGCTCGGCAACCAGGAGTTCCGTACCACCGCCGTGCTCAAGGCCCGCCTCGAGCAGGCCGGCCTCGAGCCCCGGGTGCTCGCCACCGGTACCGGGCTCATCTGTGACATCGGCTCCTGGGACGGCGTACGTCCCTTGTTCGCGATCCGCGCCGACATCGACGCGCTGCCCATCCCGGACACCAAGACCGGCGTGCCCTACCGCTCCACCGTTCCGGACCGGGCGCACGCCTGCGGGCACGATGTGCACACCACCACCGTCCTGGGCGCCGGGCTCGTCCTCGCCGAGCTCGACCGGCAGGGGCTGCTTCCGCAGCCGGTCCGGCTGATCTTCCAGCCCGCCGAGGAGGTGCTGCCCGGTGGCGCGTCCGACGCCATCGAGTCCGGCGTACTGGACGGCGTCGGCAAGATCATCGCGGTGCACTGCGACCCCAAGGTCGACGCCGGAGTCATCGGGCTGCGGCCGGGCCCCATCACCTCCGCCTGCGACCGGCTCGAGATCACCCTCGACGGCCCCGGCGGCCACACCGCCCGCCCGCATCTGACCACTGACCTGGTCACCGCCGTCGCGAAGGTCGCCACCGAGGTTCCGGCCCTGCTCGCCCGCCGGGTCGACGCCCGCTCCGGGCTCGCCGTCACCTGGGGCCGCATCGAGGCCGGTCACGCCTGCAACGTCATCCCGCAGCACGCCGAACTGTCCGGCACCGTGCGCTGCCTGGATCTGCCCGGCTGGCGCGCCGCCCCCGATCTGGTGCATGCCGCGATCGACGAGATCGCGACGCTGCACCGGGCCAAGTCGCAGATCAACTACATCCGCGGAGTCCCGCCGGTGGTCAACGATCCGGTCGTGACCGAGCTGCTGCGCGACGCGCAGACCGCGCGCCGGGGACCGTACGCCGTAGAGGACACCGAACAGAGTCTGGGCGGCGAGGACTTCTCCTGGTACCTGGAGCACGTCCCGGGCGCGATGGCGCGGCTCGGCGTCCGGGCGCCCGGTGACACCGCCCGGCGTGATCTGCACCGCGGTGACTTCGACGCCGACGAGCGCGCGATCGCGGTCGGCGTGGAGCTGTTCACGGCGGCCGCGTTGCTGGACGGGCAGCGCAGCTGAGGAGACGTCGCCCGGCCCTGTATTGGGGCCGGGCGACTCACCGACATGGGTGTACGTTGAAATGTCGGGTCGCTACGGCGCGCGCGGCTCGTGGCTTGTTCGCGACGATCCGATAACGACTGATGAACAGGTCTTTAACTGACATCTACGCGCGTTACGATCGCCGCAAAACCAGCGCCGGAAGAGGCGCTCTCGGTCAGTCTTGAAGGGACCCTCCTCTTGCGCCGGATCACCAGAATCGCCACCGTGGGCATTGCGTCCGCGGCTCTCGCACTCACCGCCACCGCGTGTGGCGGAAAGACGTCTTCGGACGCCGGTTCCGCCAAGGACAGCGCCGCTATCGCGTACGACATCGGTGGTCGCGGCGACCAGTCCTTCAATGACGCCGCCTACGCCGGTCTGGCGAAGGCGGAGAAGGAACTCAAGGTCAAGGGCAGCGAGGACGAGCCCACCGAGGGTGAGTCGGACGCCGACAAGGTTCAGCGGCTCACCGAGCTCGCCCGCGCCGGCAACAACCCGGTCATCGGTGTCGGCTTCTCCTACGCCCCGGCCATCAAGAAGGTCGCGCCGAAGTTCCCGAAGACCACCTTCGGCATCATCGATGACACCTCGGTCACCGGTAAGAACATCGCCAACATGGTCTTCAACGAGGAGCAGGGCTCGTACCTCGCCGGCGTCGCCGCCGCCAAGGCCACCAAGACCAACAAGGTCGGCTTCATCGGTGGCGTCGAGGTTCCGCTGATCAAGAAGTTCGAGGCGGGCTTCGCTCAGGGCGTCAAGGACACCAACCCCAAGGTCACGGTGCTCAAGCAGTACCTGACGCAGCCGCCGAACTTCGACGGCTTCTCCAAGCCCGACCTCGGCAAGGCCGCTGCCCAGGGCCAGCTCGACAAGGGCGCCGACGTGATCTACCACGCCGCGGGTCTCGCGGGCTCCGGCTCGATCGAGGCTGCCGCCACGGCCGGCAAGTGGGCCATCGGCGTGGACTCGGACCAGTACAACCAGGCCGGTCTGGCCAAGTACAAGGCGAAGATCCTCACCTCGGTGACCAAGGACGTCTCCGACGCGGTCTTCAACCTGATCAAGTCCGTGAAGGACGGCAAGCCGCAGTCCGGCGAGGTCCGTTACGGTCTCGACAAGGACGGTGTCGGCCTGGCCGACTCCAACCCCGAGTACAAGAAGATGACGGACCTCACCGCCGCTGTGGAGAAGGCGAAGAAGGGCATCATCGACGGCACGATCACGGTCAAGACCACGCCGTAAGGCCGTTGGCCACGACGTGAGTCCCGGGGGCCCGGGAAGGCAGGCGCTGCCGCCTTTCCTGGCCCTCGGGCCGTATTTCGCACCACATCTTTTACGATTCGGCAGCGCTACGCGCGTAGACGCCTCACTGGCGCGATAGCTTCGCCCCCGCCCTGCCTCCTGCTCCTGCCCTTCTGCTTCCCGCTCCTTTCCGCCAAGGAGAGTGCGTCATCAACGCGTCAAGCCCGCCCGCCGCCGTAGAACTGCACGGCATCACCAAGCGCTTTCCCGGCGTCGTCGCCAACCACGACATCGACATCACCATCCGCAAGGGCACCGTGCATGCCCTCGTCGGCGAGAACGGTGCCGGTAAGTCGACCTTGATGAAGATCCTCTACGGCATGCAGAAGCCGGACGAGGGCACCATCACCATCGACGGCGACCAGGTCAGCTTCAGCACCCCGGCCGACGCCATCGCCCGCGGCATCGGCATGGTGCACCAGCACTTCATGCTCGCCGACAACTTCACCGTCCTGGAGAACGTCGTTCTCGGCGGCGAGAATCTGTACGGCATCGGCAACAAGGCCCGTAACAAGATCCGGGAGATCTCGGAGGCGTACGGGCTGAACGTGCGCCCCGACGCCCTGGTCGAGACCCTCGGTGTCGCCGACCGCCAGCGTGTGGAGATCCTCAAGGTCCTCTACCGCGGCGCCCGCATCCTGATCCTCGACGAGCCGACCGCCGTGCTCGTCCCGCAGGAGGTCGACGCGCTCTTCGACAACCTGCGCGAGCTCAAGGCCGAGGGCCTGACCGTCATCTTCATCTCGCACAAGCTGGGCGAGGTGCTGTCGGTCGCCGACGACATCACCGTCATCCGCCGCGGTACGACCGTGGGCACCGCCGACCCGGCGAACACCACCACCAAGCAGCTCGCCGAGCTGATGGTCGGCAGCGAACTGCCCTCGCCCGAGACCCGTGAGTCGACGGTCACCGATGTGCCGATGCTCCAGGTCTCGGACCTGCAGCTGGCCGCCACCGACCCCGACGGCGTCGTCCGCGAGGTCCTCGCCGGCATCAACTTCACCATTCACAAGGGTGAGGTCCTGGGCATCGCCGGTGTCGAGGGCAACGGCCAGACCGAGCTCATCGAGGCGCTGATCGGCATGCGCGACCCCGACGGCGGCGTGATCACGCTCGACGCCGAGGACATCTCGCACGCCCCGACGCGCAAGCGCCGTGAGGACGGCATCGGCTACATCCCCGAGGACCGGCACCGCCACGCCCTGCTGCTGGAGTCGTCCCTCTGGGAGAACCGCATCCTCGGCCATGTCACCGAGAGGCCCAACAGCAGGAAGGGCCTCCTCGACATCAAGGCGGCCCGCCGCGACACCGAGCGGATCGTGCGCGAGTACGACGTCCGCACCCCCGGCATCGAGGTCACCGCGTCCTCGCTCTCCGGCGGCAACCAGCAGAAGCTGATCGTCGGCCGCGAGATGAGCCACAAGCCCAAGCTGCTGATCGCCGCCCACCCCACCCGTGGTGTGGACGTCGGCGCGCAGGCGCAGATCTGGGACCAGATCCGGGAGGCCCGTCACGAGGGCCTGGCGGTGCTGCTGATCTCCGCGGACCTGGACGAGCTGATCGGGCTCTCCGACACCCTGCGGGTCATGTACCGCGGCCGGCTGGTCGCGGACGCCGACCCTGCCACCATCACTCCGGAGGAGCTGGGTTCCGCCATGACCGGCGCGGCCACCGGCCATCTCGAAGCAACTGACAGCGGCTCCGCCGCGGGCGAAGAGGACGAGGCCCGATGAAGAAATTCGACAAGGACCGGGTGATCCTGGCCCTCGCCGGCCCGGTGCTCGCGCTGGCCGTCGCCGTCGCACTCACCTCCGTGGTGCTGCTCGCCTCGGGCCGCAACCCGTTCGAGCCGTACAGCCTGATGATCGAGAACGCCAGTTACGTCGACGTACAGGTCCTGATCATCAACCAGGCCGGTACGTACTATCTGGCGGCCCTCGCCGTCGCCATCGGCTTCCGGATGAACCTCTTCAACATCGGTGTCGACGGCCAGTACCGGCTCGCCGCGATGGCGGCCGCACTGGTCGGCGCGCGCGTCGACCTGGTGGGCCCGCTGCAGATCGCGCTGATCGTGCTCGTCGCGATGCTGACCGGCGCCTTCTGGGCCGGTATCGCGGGCATCCTCAAGACCACCCGCGGAGTGAGCGAGGTCGTCTCCACGATCATGCTCAACGCCATTGCCACCAGCCTGATCGCCTGGCTGATCCTGCCGGCCAACCTCGGTGTCCAGCCGGAAGGCTCCAACGACCTGACGACCGGCGACATCCCGGAGTCCGGCTGGTTCCCGGGCCTGACCATGGGTGACGGCGGAGAGATCTACGGCTTCACGTTCGTCGCCTTCGCGCTCGGCATCGTCTACTGGTTCGTCCTCAACCGCACCCGCTTCGGCTTCGATCTGCGCGCCACCGGCGCCAGTGAGAGCGCCGCCGCGGCCTCCGGGGTCGACGCCAAGAAGATGATCCTGACCGCGATGCTGATCTCGGGTGCCGTCGCGGGTCTGGCCGGTATGGCGACACTGCTGGGCGACACCCACACGTACAGCCTCAGCTTCCCGACCGGAATCGGCTTCACGGGCATCACCATCGCCCTGCTCGGCCGCAACAACCCGATCGGCATCTTCTTCAGCGCGCTGCTCATCGCCTTCCTGGACAAGGCGTCCGCGACGCTCGACCAGCACGGCTATGAGAGCGAGATCGCCACGATCATGCAGGGCCTGATCGTGATCGCGGTCGTCGTCAGCTACGAACTCGTCCGCCGCTACGGGATCCGCCGCCAGCAGCAGAAGGTGGGCGACGAGCTCGCCGCGGCAGCCCGCAAGAACCGTGAGGAGGTGGCGGCGTAATGAGCACCAGCACGGTCTCCGCAGTGAGCGCGGCACCCAAGAAGAGCGCCCGCCGCAAACTGTCCACCCCGGTCGTCCTGCTGATCATCGCGGGTGCGCTCGCCCTGGTCTCGCTGGTACGCATCCTCAGCGGCGCCGAGGACCTCACCTCCGTCGGCCAGGTCTCCGGCGCGCTTCAGCTCGCCATCCCGATCGGTCTCGCCGGCCTCGGCGGCCTGTGGGCCGAGCGTTCGGGCGTGGTCAACATCGGTCTCGAGGGCATGATGATCCTCGGCACCTGGTTCGGCGCCTGGGCCGGCTACCAGTGGGGTCCGTGGACGGGTGTCGCGGTCGGCATCCTCGGCGGCGCGCTCGGCGGTCTGCTGCACGCGATCATCACCGTCACCTTCGGTGTGAACCACATCGTCTCCGGTGTGGCCATCAACATCCTGGCCGTCGGCGTCACCCGCTATCTGTCCAACTTCACTTTCGCCGAGGCCCCGGGCGGCTCCTCCAAGCAGTCCCCGCGGATCGATCCGATCACCTCGATCACGATTCCAGGGCTGTCGGACTGGATGAAGGATCTGCAGGGCAAACACTGGTTCTTCATCTCGGACCTCGCCGGTGTCATCGGCGGCCTGGTGACCAACCTGTCGCTGCTGACCGTCGTCGCGCTGCTGCTGATCCCGGCCACCACCTGGATCCTGTGGCGCACCGCCTTCGGTCTGCGGCTGCGCTCCTGCGGTGAGAACCCGGTCGCCGCCGAGTCGCTCGGCGTCAACGTCTACAAGTACAAGTACATCGCCGTCGCCGTCTCCGGCGGTCTGGCCGGCCTCGCGGGCGCCTTCCTGGCGATCGTGTCCACCGGCATCTACCAGGAGGGCCAGACCGGCGGCCGCGGCTATATCGGTCTCGCCGCGATGATCTTCGGTAACTGGATGCCGGGCGGCATGGCGCTGGGCGCCGGTCTCTTCGGCTTCACCGACAGCCTCAAGCTGCGCGGCGGTGCCGAGAACGTCCACGCGATGCTGCTGCTGCTGGCGATCCTGCTGGTGCTGGTCGTCATCTGGCAGCTGTACAAGAAGAAGTATGTGCCCGCGGTGATCTCGGCGGCCGCCTCGGCCCTGTTGTTCGCCTGGTACCTGCTGACCAACGAGGTGCCGAGCCAGTTCGTGGACGCCGCTCCGTACATCACCACGCTGCTGGTCCTGGCACTGTCCGCACAGCGGCTCCGGATGCCCAAGGCTGATGGCATGCCGTACCGGAAGGGCGAAGGCACGTGACGGCGGCTGTCGACTGGGACGCTCTGCGCGAGCGGGCGCGTGAGGCCATGTCGCACGCGTACGCCCCCTACTCGAGCTACCCGGTCGGCGTGGCCGCGCTCGTCGACGACGGCCGCACGGTGGTCGGCTGCAACGTCGAGAACGCCTCGTACGGGCTCAGCCTGTGCGCCGAGTGCGGTCTGGTCTCCCAGCTCCAGGCGACGGGCGGCGGCCGGCTGACCCACTTCACCTGCGTGGACGGCCGGGGCGAGAGCCTGGTGCCGTGCGGCCGGTGCCGTCAGCTGCTGTACGAATTCGGCGGCCCCGAGCTGCTTCTGGAGACCCCGGAAGGGGTTCTCCCGCTGTCCGAGATGCTGCCGCAGGCCTTCGGGCCGGGGCATCTGCGCTGACACCGCGGCCCTCCCGCCCGCCGGGAGGGCCGCTCCTCTTTCGCATCCCTCTCTCCACCCCTCTATGCGCGTAGAGTCGCGCGTACGCACTTCATTTGCCGGAAGGAATCCCATGGACGCCATCTCCGTCATCCGCACCAAGCGGGACCGAGGCGAGCTGAGCCCCGAGCAGATCGACTGGGTCATCGACGCCTACACGCGCGGTGAGGTCGCCGACGAGCAGATGTCGGCGCTGGCGATGGCCATCCTGCTGAACGGCATGAACCGTGCGGAGATCACCCGCTGGACGGCCGCGATGATCGCCTCCGGCGAGCGGATGAACTTCGACGCGCTGTCCCGGCCGACCGCCGACAAGCACTCCACGGGCGGCGTCGGCGACAAGATCACGCTGCCGCTCGCGCCGCTGGTCGCCGCGTGCGGCGCGGCCGTCCCGCAGCTGAGCGGCCGCGGTCTCGGCCACACCGGCGGCACGCTCGACAAGCTCGAGTCCATCCCCGGCTGGCGGGCGCTGCTCTCCAACGAGGAGATGCTGCACGTCCTCGACACGACCGGCGCGGTGATCTGTGCCGCGGGCGACGGCCTGGCCCCCGCGGACAAGAAGCTGTACGCCCTGCGGGATGTCACCGGCACAGTCGAGGCCATTCCGCTCATCGCCTCCTCGATCATGTCCAAGAAGATCGCCGAGGGCACCGGCTCGCTGGTCCTCGACGTCAAGGTGGGCACCGGCGCCTTTATGAAGACCATCGAGGACGCCCGCGAACTGGCTTCCACCATGGTCGCGCTGGGCAGCGACAGCGGCGTCAGGACCGTTGCGCTCCTCACCGACATGTCGACCCCGCTCGGCCTCACGGCGGGCAATGCCCTCGAGGTCCGCGAGTCCGTCGAGGTCCTCGCGGGCGGCGGCCCGCAGGACGTCATCGACCTCACCGTGGCCCTCGCCCAGGAGATGCTCGTCGCTGCCGGTATCAAGGACGCCGACCCCGCTAAGGCACTCTCCGACGGCTCCGCGATGGACGTCTGGCGCCGCATGATCGCCGCGCAGGGCGGTGACCCGGACGCCGAGCTCCCGGTGGCCCGCGAGCAGCACGTGATCACCGCCCCGTCGTCGGGTGTCCTCACCCGCCTCGACGCGTACGACGTCGGCGTCGCCGCCTGGCGCCTCGGCGCGGGCCGGGCCCGCAAGGAGGACCCGGTCCAGGCGGGCGCGGGCATTGAGATCCACGCCAAGCCCGGCGAGCCGGTGACCGCGGGCCAGCGACTGCTGACCCTGCACACGGACACCCCGGAGAAGTTCGAGTACGCCCTGAAGCCCCTTGAGGGCGCGTTCGACATCGCCCCGTCCAACACGGAGTTCACCCAGAACCCGATCGTGCTCGACCGCATCGCCTGACCCCACTCGCTCGGCGGGCCGATGAGAATCGGCCCGCCGAGCGGTCCACAGAGCAGGGCATATCCGCCACTGCGACGGGACGGGGACATGGGCCATGGGCCGACGACCGGGTACCACGATGAGTTCTGGACGCCGGGGCAGTCTCCTCCGTGTGGACGCCACACAGCCGATCATCCTGCGCATCGCGGGGAGAGTGTCTCCGGCCGATGTGCCGCTCCTGTGCGCGGAGTTGAGCGCGCGGCTCAGGGGCGCCGACGTCGCCGCAGAGGTCACAGAGGTGATCTGTGACGTCGGCGGGCTCACCCATGCCGATCTGGCCGCCGTCGATGCTGTGGCCCGGCTGCAGCTCACCGCCCGTCGGCTCGGCGGTCGGATACAGCTGCGCGATACCGGGCCGGAGCTGCGGGCCCTGCTCGAACTGGTGGGGCTCGGTGAGGTCGCCTAGATCTCGCGCTCGGACCCCGCGCTCCCGTGACGGTTACGCCTCCAGCCGGTCCGGCAGCTCGAAGAGCGGAAACCAGCGCTTGGTGTCCAGGAAGAAGTCCATCCCGCCGACCATGCCGTCCCTGACCTCCAGGACGATCAGGGCCCACGGCTCGTACCCGTCGCCCGTCTGGCTCGGGTGGTAGTGCGCGAACGCCGGAGAGCCGTTGGCCACGGTCGGGACCAGCTTCGAGCCCCGGCAGACCTCGCCGACGCCGAGCATCCAGCCCACGATGTCGTCGTGGCCGCGCAGCCACAGGTCGTAGGGCGGCATGGACATGGTCGCGTCCTCGTGGAGCAGCGCCGTGAGCGCCTTCATGTCGTACCCCTCGAACGCCGCGACATAGCGGTCGAGGAGCTTCTTCTGCTCTTCGTCGAGTGGGTCTGCCGCGTCCGCCGCGGCCGGCTCCGATTCGGCGAGCGTCGCCCGCGCCCGCTGCAGCGCGCTGTTGACCGAGGCCACCGTCGTACTCAACAGCTCGGCCACCTCGCTCGCCTTCCACGCCAGCACCTCGCGCAGGATCAGCACCGCTCGCTGCTTGGGCGGCAGATGCTGCAGCGCGGCGACGAACGCGAGCCGGATGCTTTCCCGCTCCACCGCGGTCTCGGCGGGGTCCGCGACGGACGGCAGCACCCGCCCGTCCGGCACCGGCTCCAGCCAGGTGATCTCCGGACGGGCGTTGAGCTGCGCCTGGGCCACGGGCGTAGCAGACGTGAGGTCCATCGGCCGGGCCCGGCGGTTGCCCGCATTCAGCATGTCGAGGCAGACGTTCGTCGCGATGCGGTAGAGCCATGAGCGCAGCGAGGACCGCCCTTCGAACTTCTCGAAGCTCCGCCAGGCGCGGACCATCGTGTCCTGTACCGCGTCCTCCGCCTCGAAAGCGGAGCCCAGCATGCGGTAGCAGTAGCCGGTCAGCTCCCTGCGGTGCTGCTCCAGCCTGGATTCCAGGTCCTGTGTCGTTGCCGGATCACTCATCGGGTCCACCCCTGTCGCCCATTGGCCCCAGCTCTTCGGAACCTACAGGAGGGCACTGACAATGGAGGTCAGGTTCCGGGCTTGCGCCCGTAGACGTACACGTCGTCGCCGTTCTTCAGAAGATTCCAGTATGCCTTCGCATCCGCGGGGCGCATGTTGACGCAGCCCCCGGAGCCGGGCGGGTTGTACATCGACTTCGTCGTGGAGTGGAAGGCCTGTCCGCCGTCGAAGAACTGCGAGTACGGCATCCATACGCGGTAGAGCGTCGACCAGTGATTGATGCTTCGCTGGTAGATCTTCTTCGAGCCGGTACGGGTCTCGGTGCCGTTCTTGCCCGTGCGCACCGGCACCGGGCCGTACTTCAGCTTCTTGCCGTCCTGGATCCAGGTCAGCTGGCGAGTGAGGTCCACACAGGCGATACGGCCCTTGTTGGTCGGGCACTTGCCCGCCTTGTTCGGGGTCTTTCCGGCCGCCCGCTGCTGGAGGATCGTGTTCATGGTGCGCCAGGTGATCTCGCCCGCGTACCCGATGGTCGGCTTGATGCCGTGCCAGCCCTGGAAGGTCCGGATCGCCTTGCAGTCGGCCGCCGACTGCTTCCCGTCCACCGGGCGGCCCAGGAACTTCTCCACCTGCTTCTGGTACGGGCCCGTGGACGTCGTGCACGACGCCGCCTGCGCGGGCGCGCTGCCCAGTGCCATGGTCAGCGGAACCACCAGTCCGGTCAGACCGAGCGCGACGCCTGCTCGTCTGCGGTGTGTACCCCTCGTCATGCCCCTCACAGCCACCAACTCCCCTCCGTGCACCGCGCAGTTGCGATATGCCTGCCCGTTGGACGCACGCCGGGGAGTTGGAGTTGTGCGGATTTCTGTGTTTATTTCAGCGCCGGGCCGCAGTGAGCACCAGCCGGTGCTCGGCCCGCGCCACCCGGGTCCCGTACAGCGTGATCGATACTACGCCGAGGACCGCGAGCAGCCCCAGCAGCACCGTGCCCGCCCAGCCGCCGGAGTGGAAGGCGACCGCCCCGAGCGTGCCGCCCGCGCTGCTGCCCAGGTAGTACGCGGACTGGTAGAGCGCCGATGCCTGAGCGCGGCCCGTCTTCGCCGTACGGCTCACCGAGGACGAGGCGACCGCGTGGCCCGCGAAGAAACCCGCGGTGATCAGGACCAGGCCGAGCAGCACGGCGGGCAGCGAGTCCGCCAGCGAGAGCAGCAGGCCCGCGGTGGTGGTGGTGACCGCCAGGTAGAGCGCGCCACGGCGGCCGAGCCGGGCGACGAGCTTTCCGGCGGCGGCGGAGGAGACCGTACCGACCAGATAGACCAGGAAGATCGAACCGATGATGCCCTGGGGGAGGTTGAAGGGCGACTCGACCAGGCGGTAGCCGATCACCGTGTAGACCGCGCCGAAGACGGTCATGAACAGCGCGCCGATCGCGTACAGCCGCAGCAGCAGCGGGTCGGCCAGATGGCCGCGGACCGTCTTCGCCAGGGCGCGCGGGTTGAGCGAACCGGGCGTGAAATTACGGGCCTTGGGGAGCATGGCGCGGAAGACCAGCGCGCACACCAACGCCAGCACGCCGACCGCGGCGAGCGCCGCACGCCAGCCCCACAGCTGTGCCACCCAGCCGGTGACGATCCGGCCGCTCATACCGCCGATGCTGTTGCCCGCCACGAACAGGCCGATCGCGGCGACCAGCGCCTTGGGCCGTACCTCCTCGGCGAGATACGCCATCGCCGACGCCGGCAGACCGGCGAGCGCCGCACCCTGCACGGCGCGCAGCGCCACCAGCCACTCCAGGCTCGGCGCGAACGGCACGAGCAGCCCGACCACGACGGCGACCGCGAGGGAAGCGGTCATCACGGTGCGCCGCCCGAAGCGCTCCGAGAGTGCGCTCATCGGCAGTACGCACAGAGCCAGCGCGCCCGTCGCTGCGGAGACCGTCCAGCTGGCGGCGCTCGCGCTCACGCCGAAGCCGGCGGAGACGGCGGGCAGCAGTGCCTGCGTGGAGTAGAGGAGCGCGAAGGTGGCCACACCGGCGGCGAAGAGCGCGAAGCTCATGCGGCGGTAGCCGGGACCGCCGGGGGCGAGGAGCGCGGGGGAGGGCGAAGGGGACGGCGAGGCGGCGCCCACGGTGGTGGGCGCCTTGGTACTGGCAGGAGGCATGCGTCAAAAGTAGGCCGCCACTTTTCATGCGTCCAATGCATGGAATGGCAATAATCGTTCCCATGGTGCATCAACACAGCTCACAGCCTCGGCTGTCACCAGGCAGTTACGAAGAATACGCAAAGGACACAGCGCTGCTGCTCGCTCCGCGGCTCGCGTACTTCGCCGGGGTCGCCCGCCACGAGCATGTGACGCGAGCCGCGCAGGAGATGGGTGTCCCGCAGTCCACGCTGTCGCGGGCGATCGTGCGTCTTGAACAGGACCTGGGGGTCACCTTGTTCACCCGCAAGGGCCGTACGGTGTCGCTGACCCCGGCCGGCCGTACCTTCCTCACCTCCGTGGAGCGGGCCCTGGCGGAGGTGGAACGGGCGGCGGAGTCGGTGCAGGCGGACGCGGATCCGAGCGGTGGCAGGGTCGCGTTCGGCTTTCTGCACACGATGGGCTCCGAGACGGTGCCGGGGCTGATCAGGGCCTTCCGCGCCGATCATCCGCGTATCCGCTTCACGCTCGTCCAGAACTACGGCGAGGCGATGATCGAGGGCCTGCGCGCGGGGGCCCTCGACCTGTGCCTGACCTCGCCGGTCCCGGACGCTCCTGACTTGGTCGCCCGCCGCCTGGACGAGCAGCGCCTGCGGCTCGTGGTCCCCGACGACCACCGCCTCGCGTCCCGCAAACGCATCAGGCTGGCCGAGGCGGCGGACGAGACGTTCGTGACCCTTGAACCCGGCTACGGCCTGCGGCGCATCACGGACGACCTGTGCGCGGAGGCGGGCTTCACACCGCGGGTCGCCTTCGAGGGCGAGGAGGCGGAAACCCTGCGCGGCCTGGTCGCGGCGGGACTGGGCGTGGCTCTGCTGCCACCCCCGGCGGTGGCGCGCCCGGGCGTGGTCGAACTGACGGTGACGGCACCGCGCGCGGTACGGGAGATCGGCGTCGCCTGGCTGGACGGCCACCCGGACACGGCGCCGGTGGCGGAGTTCAAGAAGTTCCTGCTGTCCAGGCGGGGGCGCCTGCTGCCGGAATGAGGGTCAGGTTCCGAGCCGGCCCACCTTGAGGGCGGTGACGAAGGGGACCCAGGCGGGGGCGGGGATGAGGAGGGCGGGGCCGTGGGGGTGCTTGGAGTCGCGTACGGGGATGAGACTCATTCTTCTAGGTACTGGTACTCATCTCCGGGCTCTTCCGTCCCGCGGAGACTCTCCTGTTGCTAAGTTCCCCAGGAGTAACAAAACGACCACGGGGGGCACTTCATGGCGCTCAGCGCCAGATGGCAGGAGCTTTTCGACGCGGACAGCTCCGGGGCAAGGATGAGTCGGACGTCCGCGATCGCGCCGGGAGACGGCGGCAAGGGCGGCCCGGATCATAAGGCCAGCCAGGGGCCCTGGACCCGCGCGTCGGGTGTCGCCGATGCGCTTTCGGCGGGCGGACGTTCAAGGTCGCCGATGGCGGGGACTGGGGCGTGAACGGAGCTCCCGCCCACTCGCAGTACTGGGAGGGAGCTTCCCTGCGAGGGATGGCCAAGATCGTGACCGGAGGACAGCCGTGACAGCGACCAGAGGGGTGTCCATTGCGACGCTGCTGGCCATGACGGTCGCGGTGACGGCGTGTGGGACTCAGGGGGACAGCGCTACAGGCACGGACGTGAAGCAGGTCAGCATGGACGAGCAGCAGGCAACCCAGCGGGCCGGGGAGATCGTTCGCCAAGCGGTGGACGGCATGTCGCCCAAGCCGATTCTGAAGCAGATCGGGCCCTCCGCCGTCGGCGCATGCGTCGCAGACGACCACGACTCC
Organism: Streptomyces sp. NPDC060064; assembly: GCF_042736455.1. Taxonomy (NCBI): domain Bacteria; kingdom Bacillati; phylum Actinomycetota; class Actinomycetes; order Kitasatosporales; family Streptomycetaceae; genus Streptomyces; species Streptomyces sp. NPDC060064. The sequence continues at coordinate 42,951 of NZ_JBHWWF010000010.1, read as the reverse complement.
CGCGAACGGGCGCAGCTCAGCCTTTCCTACCAACTAACAGGTGTGCCGGGTGCCGAGGCCAAGGGTCTGGTGAGGCAGGCACGGGACGCCTGGGTGAAGCAGGGGTACGAGTTCCAGTCCTCGGACGGGGACGGAGACTGGTCCGACCCGTTCCCCTCGGTCGACATGCGCTCCAAGACCGACGACTTCTGGATGGGTGCCGTCACCGGTGTCGTGGACCGCGCCAAGGGCGAGGGCCTTGCCGCGATCACGGTGACCTCGCCCTGCTTCGACCCCGCGGGGGGATCCGAGACAGCCGGCGCGAGCCCAGCCTCCACCCGGACCGACCCCGAGGCTCAGCGCCTGGTCCTCCGCCACTCCAGCCGGATCTACGACGCGCTCCAGGCCCCCTACGCCCCGACGCAGCTGGACATGGAGCTGCGTGTGGTCGAGGAGAGCGACGGGGACGTCTCGCTCTACCACGCCTGGTCGACGGCGCCGCTCGCCCCGGACCAGATATGCGACGGGCCCACCAACTGCGTACGGCCGCCTTCGCCGTGCAGGCCCTGCTGGAAGCCTTCGCGGTGATCGTGGCGCTCAGCTTCCCCTGACCCCAGGCTCACGGTCGCAGCGAGCGGCCGAAGCCCGCCGCCAGTGGCATGCGCAGGCCCAGTGGCGGTGGCGCCGCCAGCGCGTCCGCCACCGGACGGGCGTACCTCCTGGTGAAGAGCGCGCCCAGCACGAAGTCCGCCGCCAGCGCCCGGACTTCCTCGTAGTGCTGGCGCAGCGCGTGGCCGTCCGAGTGGACCTCGAAGCGGCAGATGTCGCGGTTGGACTTCTTCGCGCGCTCGGCAAGGCGGTACGAGAGCTCCGGGTCCGTGCGCGCGTCATTCGTGCCGTGCACGATCAGCACCTGCTTGCCCGCCAGCTGCTTCACCGGTTCCGGTGCCGCCGCCACATCGTCCTCCGGCAGCCAAGGAGCCAGCGCCAGCACGGAGTTGACGGCCGGGTGGCCCGCCGCGTGCAGGGCCGCGCGGCCGCCCATGCCGTGGCCGGTGAGGCACACCGGGACGTCGCCGTAGCGGCGTACCACCTCGTCCACCGCCCATGTCGCGTCCGCCGCGAGATGCGCGTCCGGGCCGTTCCAGCCGCGGCAGCGGTAGCGGACCCCGTGCACGACCAGCCCGTCCGCGCGGCCCGCCCGGGCCAGCGTGCGGCCCAGCGGCAGAGCCGCCGCGTACGAGAGCCGGGAGGGTCTGCGTTCCGATTCCGGGTCGCCGTCCGGCAGCAGCAGCACCACCCCGCCGACCGCGGAGTCCTGCCCCAGGACGCGTCCGCCGCTCGCGCGGCCGAGGCGGGCGCGCGGCGGGGTACGGCTCCCTCGCGCTGCCCTTGCCACGGTCGCCTCACGGCGGGTGTCCGCTCCTCCGGCCTCATCGGCCGGACGCCCCCACCACGGGGGCAGTGCGTGGTGTGCCATGGCAGAACAGTCTCAGAAGGGCAGGTGTACTCCACCCGTCCGCATGGTCACTGTTATGTATCGACGGGCGAAGTTGAGGGGCGCTCTCTACGCGCGTAGGGCGTAGAGTGCGCAGATGACGAGCCAGACCCTCAATACGCCCTCCGCGGACCAGATCCGCCGCGCTCCGAAGGTGCTCCTCCACGACCACCTCGACGGCGGGCTGCGACCGGGCACGATCATCGAACTCGCCCGCGAGACGGGCTATGACGCGCTCCCCGAGACCGAGCCCGACAAGCTCGGCATCTGGTTCCACGAGGCGGCCGACTCCGGCTCGCTGGAGCGCTATCTGGAGACCTTCGCGCACACCTGCGCCGTCATGCAGACCCGCGAGGCGCTCTTCCGCGTCGCCGCCGAGTGCGCCGAGGACCTCGCCGAGGACGGAGTCGTCTACGCCGAGGTCAGGTATGCCCCCGAGCAGCACCTCGAAGCCGGCCTGAGCCTCGAAGAAGTCGTCGAGGCGGTCAACGCGGGCTTCCGGGAGGGGGAACGGCTGGCCCGCGAGAGCGGCCACCGTATCCGTGTCGGCGCCATGCTCACCGCGATGCGGCACGCCGCCCGCGCCCTGGAGATCGCCGAACTGGCCAATCGCTACCGCGACATGGGCGTCGTCGGCTTCGACATCGCCGGCGCCGAGGCGGGCTTCCCGCCCACCCGCCACCTCGACGCCTTCGAGTATCTGAAGAGGGAGAACAACCACTTCACGATTCACGCGGGCGAAGCCTTCGGGCTGCCGTCGATCTGGCAGGCGCTCCAGTGGTGCGGCGCCGACCGGCTCGGGCACGGTGTGCGGATCATCGACGACATCACGGTCGCCGATGACGGCAGTGTGAAGCTCGGGCGGCTCGCCGCGTACGTACGGGACAAGCGCATCCCGCTGGAGCTGTGCCCGACGTCCAACCTGCAGACCGGCGCGGCCGCTTCGTACGCCGAACACCCCATCGGCCTGCTGCGCAGGCTGCACTTCAGGGCCACGGTCAACACCGACAACCGCCTGATGAGCGGTACGAGCATGAGCCGCGAATTCGAGCTGCTGACCGAGACCTTCGGATACACCCTCGACGACATGCAGTGGTTCACCGTCAATGCGATGAAGTCGGCGTTCATTCCTTTCGATGAACGACTGGCGATGATCAGCGATGTGATCAAGCCCGGATATGCCGAGTTGAAATCCGAATGGCTGTTCCGGCAGACCGCCACGACCAGCCCTTCTTCCGTCGGTGAGAGCTGATCGCGACACCTATGTCGAAGCGGCCGGGAATGTCAATTTCCGGCCGCTTCATGGCATTTGCGGCCTTGGGTGAGCGTGGCTAGCTTGCAGAGTCGCTCAGAATCCCCGTCCCAAGGACTCATCCCTGATGAAGCAGTCTGCTGCCAAGACTCTTGGTGTCGCCGTCGTCGGCGCTGCCTTCGCCGCTGTCGCCGCCGGCACGGCCGTCGCCGCCCCCGCCCCCGCTTCCGTCCCCGACTCCGTCACCGGCGTCCTGCCGGTCCAGGACGCGCTCACCAAGCTTCCGGCGGGCGCCCCCGAGTCGCTGGCCGCCAGTCGGACCGCGCTCGCGAACGGCACGACCACGCTGCCCACCACCGCCCAGAAGTCCACGAAGTCAGCGAAGAAGCTGCTGACCGCCGACAAGGCCGACGACCCGGTCGCCAAGCTGCTGGGCGGTCTCCCGCTCGTCGGAGGTCTGCCGACCGGCGGCGGTCTGCCGACCAGTGGTGGCCTGCCGACCAGTGGCGGTCTGCCCGGCATCGGCTGACGTACACCGGCTCCGTACACAAGAGTGGGCGTACACCCGAATCGGGTGTACGCCCACTTCGCCTGTGCCAGGATCGCGGCCATGCGCGTCAAGACCGCAGGGCTGACCGCCCTTGTCACCGTCCCCGTGCTCCTGCTCGCCACGGCCTGTACGAGTGGCGACGACGGGGGGCCCGCCAAGGACAGGGACACGCCTGCGTCCACGGGTGCCGATACGGGCAAAGGCGGTGGTGGAAGCGGTGGCAGCGATGCGTCCGCGCCGCTCAACCGGCAGCAGTTGGAGCGGGCCGCACTGGCCACCGGCGATCTGGACGGGTTCCAGGTGTCCTCCGGAAAGAGTGCGCTCGCGCCCTCGGGCCAGCCCGCCGCCGACAAGTCGCAGTGCCAGCCGCTCGCCGACGCCATGGGCGACAGACCGAGCCCGCAGGCCACCCACACCGTCAACCGCGGCCTTGGCTCCCTCAAGAATCTCGGGCTCGCGGTGTCCGCGTCGCTCAGTTCGTACAGCGAGGCCGACGCCGGAAAGCTGATGGCCGGACTCAAGTCGGCGGTGGCGGCGTGCGCCGGGGGCTTCGGCGCGACCCTCGAGGGCCGCAGTGGCGCCTACCGCGAGGTGAAGGCCGCGGCCTTCACCACTCGCGGCGCCGACGAGACGATCAGCTGGACCACCGTCGGAACGAATGAGGGCGCCGTGGCCCCGATCCATCTGGTCGTGGTCCGTAAGGGAGCGACCGTGGCGCGTTTCATGGCGCTGGACCTCGCGCGGCGCACACCGCCGCGCGTCCCCCAGGAGGTCGCCGACAAACAGCTGGCGAAGGTCGTCCAGGTGCTTGCCGGCTGACTGCGTACGACCGGGCGGTGTCGGCGTACGACCGGGCGGTGCCGCCGTACTACCAGGCCGTGCTGGCGGTCTTCTCGGACGGCAGCAGCACCCACAGCGCCAGGTAGAGCAGGAACTGCGGGCCGGGCAGCAGACATGAGAGCAGGAAGATCACACGCATCGCGGTCGCGGAAGTGCCGAAGCGCCGTGCCAGCGCCGTGCACACTCCACCGATCATGCGTCCGTCTCGGGGGCGGACAAGTGCGGCCATGGTGGGCTCCTTCACGAGAACCTTCGGGGAGCATCTCCGTTGTGCTCCCGATGCATCCATGGTGGCTTCGCGAAGGGGGTCGAAGCGTCGCTCTACGGTGCGATCCCGACCCTTGGAATCGTCGGGGTCGGCCCCTGAGACGCCTCGTCCCGCAGCAGGGCACCGTGCCGCTGCCGGATGGAGCCGGTGGCCGGCCGCCCCTGCCTGCGGCGGAGCCGGGCGCGGCCCGCGGGCACGAAGACCAGGTGGGCCAGCGCGACCCCGGCCGTGTTCAGCAGCAGGGAGTCCACATCGACGACCTGTCCGGGCACCCCGGTCTGGAGCAGTTCGATGCCGAGCGACAGCAGCGCGCCGGCCGCGACCGTACGGACAAGCGATGCCAGCGGAGAGACGGTGAGCCGGCCGCCCGCCATCGGCAGCAGTATGCCGAGCGGGGCCAGCAGCAGCAGGCCTTCGCCGATCCGGCGCGCGGCTTCCACAGCGCCCATGGCCAGATCCGCCTTGATCCCGGCGAGCGGCTCGAGATTCGCGGCCGTCACCCACACCACATCCAGTGGGCGCAGCGTCAGCCAGGAAACGAGCAGCAGATGCGCGAGGAGGAGGATGACCCCCGCCGCGCGGAAGCGGATGGCGGCACTGCCGCCCGAACCTTGACGCTGCACGCCCCCCAAGACGCACGCTTCCCCGGGATCGGTTCCGCGAGCTTCCAAAGAGGAAGCGGAAGTGGCTCCGGACCCCGCTCCGGAACCCCGCTCCGGAACCGGATCGGAACGAGGCTCAGGGAGCGGCGGGTGACGACGGGAGCGCGCTGAGCGTCGGTACGGCCTCGTCCGGCCGCTCCTTGATCCCGGCGGAGCACTGGTACGCCCGGGGCGCGTACTCCCCGGGCCCGCCCAGCAGCACCGAACCGCCCGTGGCGGCGGCCCTGCTCTCCGCGAAGGTGCAGACGATCTGGGCCAGCGCCGGCATCGGCAGATCCTCCGGCTGGCGGCTCAGGCGCAGGGTGCCCGCGGGATCGCCCTCGCGCGCACCTGTCAGGGCCAGCGGTCCGCGTACGTACGTGGCGAAGCCGGCCTCGTGCTCCGGGGACGAGGGCTCCTTCTCGAGTTCGTCGAGGAGCGCCTGCGCGACCTGTACGCGGCTGTCGACGGCCTTCTTCTCGGGGACCTGCGCCGTACGGTCCACGGACTCCAGCTGCGAGGCGCAGACCAGGTAGACGCGGACCGGGATGCCCTGCTGCTGCGCCTGGGGGGTGATGTTCTCCCCGCTCACCTCGCAGGGCACCCGCGAGGGCGCGGGCCCCGCGTCGACCGGTACCTGGGTGGTCCTGATCCCGCAGCCGCCGAGCACGACGACGCCCGCGAGTACGGCGAGTGAGGCTGCCGCCCGCCTGGTGTACCTCTTGGGCGTCACTGCGTGCCTTCCTCTCCGCGGCCGTCGGTGCGGCCCCGGTCCACGTCCTCGACGGCGTCCGGGTCCGTGACGGCGTCCGGGTCCGTGCCGCCGTGACCGTCGCCGTCCCTCAGCGACGAGGCGTCGCGCGGCAGCCGCAGTACGAACACCGCACCGTCCCCGTCCGCGGAGTTGGCCGCGGTGATGTCGCCGCCGTGGATATGGGCGTTCTCCATCGCGATCGACAAGCCCAGCCCGCTGCCCTCGGAGCGCGGCCGGGAGGCGCTCGCCTTGTAGAAGCGGTCGAAGACATGCGGCAGTACGTCCTCGGGGATACCGGGGCCGTGGTCCCGTACCTCGATCAACAGCTCGTGGTCGACCGGCCGCACCGACACCCGTACCGGCGAGCCGCCGTGCTTGAGCGCGTTGCCGATCAGATTGGCCAGGATCACATCGAGCCGGCGCGGATCGAGCAGCGCGATGATCCCGCGCTCGGCGTCCAGATCCACCGCGTCCAGCCAGGCGCGCGCGTCGATGCATGCGGTGACCTGGTCGGCGACGTCCACCGTGTCCAGTACGAGTCTGGCCGTGCCCGCGTCGAAGCGGGTCACCTCCATCAGGTTCTCCACCAGATCGCCCAGCCGCCGGGTCTCGCTCACCACCAGGTTCACGGCGGGCGCGATCATCGGGTCGAGGCTGTCGGCCTCGTCCTCGAGCACCTCGGTGACGGCGGTGAGCGCGGTCAGCGGGGTGCGCAGCTCGTGCGACATGTCGGCGACGAAGCGACGGCTGGACTCCTCCCGTGCGCTCATGTCCGCGACCTTCTTCTCCAGCGACTCCGCGGTCTTGTTGAACGTCCTTGCCAGCTCGGCCAGTTCGTCCGTGCCCGAGACCCGCAGCCGGGTGTCGAGCTTGCCCTCGCCGAGCCGCCGCGCGGCCTCACCCAGCCGGTGCACGGGCTTGAGCACGGTCGTGGCGGCGGCCTGCGCGAGCAGCGCCGAGCCGACGAGGGCGAGCCCGGTGGCGATCGCCAGCGACCAGGCGAGCGAGTTGAGGTCCTGACGCTCCTGGTCCAGCGACTTGAAGACATAGCCGGTCGGCCCGCCGCCGATGATCCTGGTGCCGCCGACGAGATACGGCATGCCGCGGCGCTCGGTGCGCTGCCAGTACAGGTGGTACGGGACGGAGTTGCCGGCCCCGACGTCCTGCCGCTGGGCCACCGCTTCCTGCAGCCTCGCCGGTACGTCGTCGAGCGTGAAGGTGTCCGGGTCGGACGTACCGACGATCGGCTTGCCCTTGGCGCGCTCGCCGATGAGCAGCACGCTGTAGCCGTCACCGCCGCCCGCCATCTGCTCGGCTGTCTTCTGCAGTTCGTTCTGCGTCGGACGCAGCGGCAGCGCCGCCGCCCGGTTCTGCATCTCCTGCCGGAAGTCGCCGAGCGCCGCGTCCTGGGTACGGGTCAGCACGGCTTCGCGGTTGAGCCAGTACGCGATGCCCGAGGCGGACACGGCGGCGGTCAGCGCGACCAGCGCGAAGACGACGACAAGGCGGAGCCTCAGGCTCGTCCAGCGGAGTCCGGCGAGCATCGCGCGCTTGGCGGCACTGGTCACCTAGGTGTTCCGTCCGTGGGGGTCGCGGCGCGCAGACAGCTCACTGCGGGACGTCCAGCCGGTAGCCCACGCCACGCACCGTACGGATCAGGGTCGGCGAGGACGGCACGTCCTCGACCTTCGCCCGGAGCCGCTGCACACACGCGTCCACCAGCCGTGAGTCACCGAGGTAGTCGTGCTCCCAGACCAGCCGCAGCAGTTGCTGCCGCGACAGGGCCTGTCCGGGCCGTCGGCTGAGCTCGAGCAGCAGCCGCAGCTCGGTCGGCGTGAGCTGAAGATCCTCGCCGTTCTTGGTGACCGTCATCGCGGAGCGGTCGATCACCAGTGAGCCGAAGCTCGCCGAGTCGGTTGACTCGCGCTCACCGCGCCGCAGCACCGCGCGGATACGGGCGTCCAGCACACGGCCCTGGACGGGCTTCACGACATAGTCGTCCGCGCCCGACTCAAGGCCCACGACCACATCGATGTCGTCGCTGCGTGCGGTCAGCAGGATGATCGGCAGCTGGTCGGTGCGCCTGATCCGCCGGCACACCTCGAAACCGTCGATCCCGGGCAGCATCACATCCAGCACGATCAGGTCCGGCCGCTGCTCGCGGAGCAGCTTCAGGCCGTCCTCTCCCGTCGCCGCGGTGGCCACTCGGTGGCCCTGGCGTGACAGGGAAAGTTCGAGGGCCGTGCGGATGGCGTCGTCGTCCTCGATCAGCAACAGGAAGGGCACGGAGGTCATTCTGACCCATGGGGGAGCCGGAGTTCGACAGTTGGTGAGCTCTCACACGACTCCTCCCCTTGTGGCAGGCCGTGCAAGCCCTTTCGTAAACGATTTCCGACCGCCTTCCGGCTGCCTCAGGGACCGCCCCGGCGGGGCTTGTGACGCGCCTGTGACAGTCGGCGGACACCGCCATGAAACTGCCTGGGCAAGCTTCTTGGCACACGGACGGAAACAGACTCCACTCGACGGGGGGCGCGAGATGAACGCACTGCACAGCACCACCTCAAGCGCAGTTGTCACGCGTCTCCACGACGTCGTGCGGAGCACGGAGAAGTCCGGCGCGGTGAACGGGCGGGGGTGCGTTCGCAGCGTCGGGCGTCAGCACAAGCCGTCGTACATGACGGTGGTTGACGCACCTGTGGGGGGTGGCGGGGAGGCGTACCGGGAGGCGGGGGAGCGGACGAACCTGTCGGAGGCGGAGTTCACCGCCTACGTACAGGAACGCCGCGCCTCCCTGTACGCGACCGCTTACCACCTGACCGGTGACCGGTTCGAGGCGGAGGATCTGCTGCAGAGCGCCCTCTTCTCGACATACCGGGCCTGGGACAGGATCAGCGACAAGGCGGCGGTCGGGGGCTATCTGCGCCGCACCATGACCAACCTGCACATCAGCGCCTGGCGCCGGCGCAAGCTCAACGAGTACCCGACGGAGGAGCTGCCGGAGACGGCGAGCGACACCGACGCGATGCGGGGTACGGAACTGCGCGCGGTGCTCTGGCAGGCGCTGGCCAGGCTTCCCGAGCTCCAGCGGACGATGCTGGTCCTCCGTTACTACGAGGGCCGCACGGACCCGGAGATCGCGGAGATCCTGGGCATAAGTGTCGGCACGGTGAAGTCGAGCATCTGGCGGTCGCTCCGCCGGCTGCGTGAGGACGAGGTCCTCAGCTTCGGCCGTGACGAGGAAGAGTCCTTCGGCGAGCTGGTGGCCTGAGGGTAACGGGGGGAACGGGGCCGCCGTTTCGGGGGAGACGGCGGGATCGGGGGATCCACGGGGGTCACGGGGGACCGACCTGGGTCAACGGGGGAAACACAGCGGGACCGGACAGGCCGGGGGGTCTTGTCCGGCCCCGCTTTTCTCTGTTTGCGGTGACCCGGCAGTCGGCGGCTTTCGAGCGGCCGCGTGCAGAGGCCTCGACGGTGCGGTGCCGCCGGGCCCCTGCCGCGCTGGTCTCCTCCGGTGGCAGGCGGGCCGCGGCGGGAAGGGGCCGCGTGCCGCGGGAGCGTGGGGGCGTCAGGCTTGCTCGTCTCGGTCGCCCGCGGGTGTGCCGCCGCGCGGAGCGGCCGTGGTGCGCTGGGGTGTGGCGTCCCCCGGCCCGTCGCCGCCGACGTTGACCAGTCTGCTGCACGTGCGTCCGGGTCCCGTGCCGCGCTGGTCTCTTCCGGCCGCAGGCGGGCCGCGGCGGGAAGGGGCCGCGTGCCGCGGGAGCGTGGGGGCGTCAGGCTTGCTCGTCTCGGTCACCCGCGGGTGTGCCGCCGCGCGGAGCGGCCGTGGTGCGCTGGGGTGTGGCGTCCCCCGGCCCGTCGCCGCCGACGTTCACCAGTCTGCTGCACACCGCCGTGTACGTCGTGTCCCGTGCCGCGCTGGTCTTTTCGGCTGCAGGCGGGCCGCGGCGGGACCGGGCCGGGGGCGCCAGAGCCGGCGTCGCCGTCACTCGGGGGTGTGCCGCGGCGCGGAGTTGTCGCCTTCCGCCGATGGTGTGGTGCCACCAGGCCCCCTGGTCGCGGTCACCCACAGGCAGGCCGCGGCGCGAAGCTGCCGCCTGCCGCCGGGGGCGTGGGGGTACTCCGTACCTCCACTTTTCATGGGCGGGTGGGTGGGGAAGAGCCCCCGGCCGCTACGCCAACGTCCGCGCCGCAGGCGTCCGGCGGCCCGCCGCGGCCGCCGCGAGGCGGCCCAGCGCCTCCGCCTTGCCGCACGGGTGCGCGCCCAACTCCGTCTGGCGCGCCACGATGCCGCGTTCCGCGCGCATCAGGCGCCAGCCCCGCCGCAGCAGGAAACCCACCGACTTGCGGCCCTCGCGCAGATCCCGCGCCAGCCGGCGGCGGAACGTCGTCGACGGGCGGCCGCGCAGGCACAGCGCGTCCGCCAGTACGCCCAAGTCCTGGCACCGCCCGACGATGTCCGCCGCGAAAATGCCCTCCGCCACGAACAGCGGCGTGCGGTCGATGTCGAGCGACTCCCGGTCGATGCGGGAGCTCGTCGCGATGTCGTACACGGGGACCGTTGTACGTCCCGTACCGCACAGCTCCACGATCGCCGCCACCGCCGCGTCCGCGTCCCACGACAGCGGTGAGTCCCAGTCGATGTCCGTACTGCCCTCGACCAGCGGCAACGTCGGGTCGTCGCCCTCTTTGTAGAAGTCGTCCAGGCGCAGCACCGGCAGGCCGGTGCGGGCGGCGAGGGAGGACTTTCCGGAACCTGAGGGGCCCGTAAGAAGCACAACACGGGTGGGGATGGGGGAAGAGCTCACGGGACACCAGTGTGAGGCATTGCCCCTTGAAGGGGACCCCTCGGGGCGGAGGTTGGTATTGAGCGCCACATCTCAACTACGCTACGTGCTCGTCCGATTACTCATTCAGCAAGGAATCGAAACCCATGGCACGTCACACAGCTCCCCAGTCCCGGCGGATCGCCCTGCTTCGCGCAGGTATGACGGTCGCGGCGGTGGCCGCGGTCCTCGGTGCGGGCGGTGCCGCTCAAGCGGCGCCGATGGCGCCCGCGGGGCACGACACGGTCGACAAGGGGCAGGGCCGGTCGCTGGCCGGCATGGTCACGAATTCGGTGACCGGAGTCGGGCAGGTCAAGAGCCTTCAGCTCAACCCGCTGGCCAAGACCGGCGTCAACCCGCTGGACAACAACGTGTCCACCCAGGTCGCCGACTTCAACCCGGTCGCCACGGAAGCGGTCACCGGGCCCCTGGCGGACGGCGCCGCGCTCAAGGACCTGCCGGTGGCGAAGCGCGCCGCGGGGGCGCTGCCGTCCTGAGTCGAGGCCGGCCGCCGGCGCATGCAGCGAGCGCGTGCAGCCAACGCATGCAGCCGAGGCTTGAAGGCCAGGCATGAAGGCCAGGCATGAAGGCCAGGCATGAAGGCCAGGCATGAAGGCCAGGCATGAAGGAGCCCCCTGCCGCCGGACGGGACGGCAGGGGGCCCGGCCATGGGAGGGGTCGGGTCAGTACGCCGAACCGGACGCGCCGAGCGAGCCCGTCGGGTGCCAGACCGTCTTCGTCTCCAGGAAGGCCGTCAGCCGGTGCGTGCCCGGATCGGCAGAGAAATCCACAGGCTGTGGACGGAGAACGCGCTTGAGGTTGTCCGCCGCCGCGATCTCCAGCTCCTTCGCGAGGACTTCACCGGCCCCGGTCAGGTCGATCGCGTTGACGTCCTGGTGCGCGGCGAGCGGGGTCGCGATCTCCTCGGTCCGGCCGGAGAGGACGTTGACCACGCCGCCCGGGAGGTCCGAAGTGGCCAGCACCTCGCCGAGCGAGAGCGCGGGGAGCGGGGCCTTCTCGCTCGCCACCACGATCGCGGTGTTGCCCGTCGCGATCACCGGGGCGATCACCGAGACCAGGCCCAGGAAGGACGACTCCTGCGGCGCGACGATGGTCACGACGCCCGTCGGCTCCGGCGTCGAGAGGTTGAAGAACGGGCCGGCGACCGGGTTCGCCCCGCCCACGATCTGGCCGATCTTGTCCGTCCAGCCCGCGTACCAGACCCAGCGGTCGATCGCCGCGTCGACGACGGCCGCGGCCTTGGACTTGGACAGGCCCTCGGCGGCCGCGACCTCGGCGGTGAACTGCTCGCGCCGGCCCTCCAGCATCTCCGCGATGCGGTAGAGGATCTGGCCCCGGTTGTACGCGGTCGCGCCCGACCAGCCGCCGAACGCCTTGCGGGCCGCGACGACCGCGTCACGCGCGTCCTTGCGGGACGAGAGAGGCGCGTTGGCCAGCCACTTGCCCTTGGAGTCCGTCACCTCGTACACCCGGCCGCTCTCGCTCCGGGGGAACTTGCCCCCGACGTACAGCTTGTAGGTCTTGAAGACGCTCAGTCGCCCGTCAGACATCGAGGTAGGCCTCCAGACCGTGACGGCCGCCCTCGCGGCCGAAGCCCGACTCCTTGTAACCGCCGAACGGCGAGGTCGGGTCGAACTTGTTGAAGGTGTTGGCCCACACCACACCCGCGCGGAGCTTGCTCGCCACCGCCAGGATGCGGGAGCCCTTCTCCGTCCAGATGCCGGCCGACAGGCCGTACTGGCTGTTGTTGGCCTTGGCGACCGCCTCGTCCGGCGTACGGAACGACAGCACGGACAGCACCGGGCCGAAGATCTCGTCGCGCGCGATCGTGTGCGCCTGCGTGACGCCGGTGAAGAGCGTCGGAGCGAACCAGTAGCCGGAGCTCGGCAGCTCGCAGGGCGCGGACCAGCGCTCGGCGCCCTCCGCCTCGCCCTTCTCGGTCAGCGCCGTGATCCGGGCCAGCTGCTCCGCGGAGTTGATCGCGCCGATGTCGGTGTTCTTGTCCAGCGGGTCGCCGAGGCGCAGCGTGGACAGCCGGCGCTTGAGGGAGTCGAGCAGCTCGTCCTGGATCGACTCCTGGACCAGCAGGCGCGAGCCCGCGCAGCAGACCTGGCCCTGGTTGAAGAAGATGCCGCCGACGATGCCCTCGACGGCCTGGTCGATCGGGGCGTCGTCGAAGACGATGTTCGCGCCCTTGCCGCCCAGTTCCAGCGTGACCTTCTTGTCGGTGCCGGCGATCTGGCGGGCGATCGCCTTGCCGACGGCGGTCGAGCCGGTGAAGGCGACCTTGTTGACGTCGGGGTGCGCGACGAGCGCGGCGCCCGTCTCTCCGTAACCAGGAAGGATGTTGACGACACCCTTCGGCAGGCCCGCCTGGCGGCAGATGTCCGCGAAGAAGAGGGCGGAGAGAGGGGTCGTCTCGGCGGGCTTCAGGACGACCGTGTTGCCCGCCGCGAGCGCCGGGGCGATCTTCCACGCGAGCATGAGGAGCGGGAAGTTCCAGGGGATGACCTGGCCCGCGACGCCGAGCGGCTGCGGGTTCGCGCCGTAGCCGGCGTGGCCGAGCTTGTCGGCCCAGCCCGCGTAGTAGAAGAAGTGCGCGGCGACCAGCGGCAGGTCCGCGTCGCGGGTCTCCTTGATCGGCTTGCCGTTGTCGAGCGTCTCCAGGACGGCCAGCTCGCGCGAGCGCTCCTGGATGATCCGCGCGATACGGAACAGGTACTTGGACCGCTCCGAGCCGGGCAGCGCCGACCACTTCTCGAACGCCTTGCGGGCCGCCTTCACGGCGCGGTCCACGTCCTCGGCGCCGGCCCGGGCGACCTCGGCGAGCACCTCCTCGGTGCTCGGCGAGACGGTCTTGAAGACCTTGCCGTCCGCGGCGTCGGTGAACTCGCCGTCGATGAAGAGGCCGTACGACGGTGCGATGTCGACGATCGACCGCGACTCGGGCGCGGGCGCGTACTCAAAAATCTGCTTGTCCATGGTCATGGGGTCTCAGTCCACCGTCACGTAGTCGGGGCCGGAGTAGCGGCCGGTGGCCAGCTTCTGACGCTGCATCAGCAGGTCGTTGAGCAGGCTCGAGGCGCCGAAGCGGAACCAGTGGTTGTCCAGCCAGTCCGCGCCGGCGGTCTCGTTGACCAGCACCAGGAACTTGATCGCGTCCTTGCTGGTACGGATGCCGCCCGCAGGCTTCACGCCGACCTGCACTCCAGTCTGCTCCCGGAAGTCGCGCACGGCCTCCAGCATCAGCAGGGTGTTCGCCGGGGTGGCGTTCACCGCCACCTTGCCGGTCGAGGTCTTGATGAAGTCCGCGCCGGCGATCATGCCGAGCCAGGAGGCGCGGCGGATGTTGTCGTACGTGGAGAGCTCGCCGGTCTCGAAGATGACCTTCAGCCGGGCGGCGCCCGCGGCCTCCTTCACGGCGAGGATCTCCTCGTAGACCTTCAGATAGCGGCCGGAGAGGAAGGCTCCCCGGTCGATCACCATGTCGATCTCGTCGGCTCCGGCGGCGACGGCGTCACGGGTGTCCGCGAGCTTCACGTCGAGCGCGGCGCGGCCGGCCGGGAAGGCGGTGGCGACGGAGGCGACCTTGACGCCGGAGCCCCGCAGGGCCTCCTTGGCGATGGCTGCCATATCGGGATAGACGCAGACCGCGGCGGTCGTCGGGGTCGTACGGTCGGTGGGGTCGGGATGGACGGCCTTGGCGGCGAGCGACCGGACCTTGCCCGGGGTGTCCGCACCCTCGAGCGTCGTCAGGTCGATCATCGAGATGGCCAGGTCAATGGCGAACGCCTTGGCCGTGGCCTTGATCGAACGCGTGCCGAGCCCTGCGGCGCGGGCCTCCAGGCCGACGGCGTCGACGCCGGGCAGGCCATGGAGGAAGCGGCGCAGTGTGCTGTCGGACGCGGTCACGTCAGCGAATGCGGGTGGGGTGGTGGGCATGGTCACCAGATGAGCATATCTACGCGCGTAGCGACCTGTACAGGGGGCCAGGTCAGCGGCCGCTCGATGGTGGCTTCACGGCGGGCACGACCTGTACGGGAAGTGTGGCACGACCCGTACCGGAAGTGCCGCCGCAGGCGTACGGCAGAATCGGAGACATGAGTAGCCCGCAGCAGCCCGCCGAGCCCACGTACGCCGACCGGGTCTTCCGGTCGCCCGCCGGTATGGGGGGCGGGGTGTTGCTGCTCGCGCTCATCGCCTGGATCACCGTGGACGCGCTCATCCGCGGCGAGGGCCGGACGCCGTGGCTCGCGCTCGCCGGTGCGCTGCTGGCGGTGCCGCTCATCGTCGCGTTCACGCTGCGGCCCGCGGTCTTCGTCAACGAGGACCGGGTGCGCATCAGGAATCCGTTCCGGACGATCACCCTGCCGTGGGCGGCCGTTGCCGATGTGCGCGCCGGGTACTCCAGCGAGATCTTCACGCAGGAGGGTACGAAGTACCAGCTCTGGGCCATCCCTGTCTCGCTGCGCCAGCGCAAGCGGGTCTCGCGCCGGCAGATGCAGAACGCCCACGACGATCCGCACGGCCGGACCTCCGTGTCGGCCGACGTCAACGACTCCCAGGCGCGGCTGGCTCCCGCCGACCGGACGGTCGCGGATCTGCGCGAGCTGGCCGAGCGCAATGCGTCGCGGCCGGGTGCGCAGGGCGAGCCGCAGGTCCGCTGGGCGTACGAGGCGGTGGCGCCGGCCGTGGCCGGGGCCGTGCTGCTCGCGGTGCTGCTGGCCATCGGCTGACGCCCCTGAGGCCCCGAGCCCCCGAGCCCCCGAGCCTCCGAGCCTCCGAGCCTCCGAGCCTCCGAGCCTCCGAGGCCCTGAGGCTCCGAGCCCTCGAGCCCTGGGCCGCACGGTGTCACCCGAGGCCGCGCAGCGCCTCCGAGACATCTGACGCACGGGCGACCGCGACGATCAGGGCGGGCCCTTCCACACCAGCAGCATGTACGCCCCCAGCCACGCCGACGACAGCGTCGACGTGCCCAGCACCACCGCGACCACCGCTGTCCGCCGTGCCCTGGCCAGTGCCAGCGCGATCGGCAGCAGCAGCGGGAAGCCCGGCAGCAGAAAGCGTGTGCGCGGGAAGTAGACCCCGCCGCTGCCCAGGACGACCAGCAGCAGCACGCCCGTGAAGACGAGCAGCGCCGGCGGCTGCCGGTCGGCCAGACAGAGCAGATACAGCCCGACCGACACGATCAGCATCAACGACACGATCACCAGAAAGAGCTGAGGACGCGTCATGTACACCAGGTACTGCCGCAGCCGCAGCAGCGTCGTCGCGCCGCCGTCCCACTCGTTGCGCCACAGCTTCTGTACGGCGAAGTAGCCGTCGGGCCGCCCCACGCGGAACCCCACCCACGCGACATACGCCAGCCACCCCAGCGGCGCGACCAGCGCCCCCACGAGCGCCCGCCGGTTCCCGCGGCAGGACGGCAGCAGCGCGGCCACCGACACGGCGGCCGCGACGGCGATGCCCGTCGGCCGCGTCAGCCCGGCGAGCGAGGCGAGCGAAGCCGCCCACAGCCAGCGCCCGGTGAGCACCGCGTACAGCGCCCACGCCGCGAGCGCCGTGAACATCGACTCCGTGTAGCCCATCCACTGGACGATCGCTACGGGCAGCACACCCCACAGCACGGTGAGCACGGTGCCCGCCCGGCGCCCGTGCAGCCGGTCGCCCACCGCGAAGATGCCCCACGCCGCGACGAACGAGAACACGACCGCGAGGACGAGTGCGACCGTGGCGCGCGAGCCGGGTGTGACACCGGCGACGGCCTTGATCAGGACCGGATAGAGCGGGAAGAAGGCCAGGTTGTTGGCGTTGAACTGGGTGCCGAGGGCGTCGGCGTACCCATGGTCGGCGATGCCCAGGTACCAGCCGGAGTCCCAGGACGTGGCGAGCGTCGGCCAGACACCGTGGTGCTTGAGATGCACCCACCTGGCGAGGACCAGAAGACCGCACAGCCGCACGGCGAGATAGCCGAGCAGCGCGGGCGCGGCCCGCCGCAGTGCGCGCCGCAGCCGGTCCCGTACGCCGGTCGCGTCACCGCCTCCCGGGGCCGGTGGCCGGCGGGAGGCGGGGACGGTGGGCCGAACGGTCGCGGCGGGGGACACAGCGGCAGCTCCTGGAACTCGGTACGCGCTACCGGGTCACCATTTCCCGGAGGGTCCCGGGGAGCGGGTGCCACTGCCTCAACTCCGTACGAGATTCACCCGTGCGGACGGTCGAGGGCGGGCGTGCCGACGGTCGTACGGGCAGCCGGCCGACGGTCAGATCCCCGCGGCCGCTGCGAGATCCCGCTTGATCCCGGCGAGGACCTCCGCGGCCCGCTCCCGCGCGGTGACGAGCTCCGACGCGTCCGCGACCGGCACCACGACCTCCAGGTAGCACTTGAGCTTGGGCTCGGTGCCGCTCGGGCGGACGATGACGCGGGCCGTGAACTCGCCGTCGAGGTAGTAGCGCAGCCCGTCCGTGGGCGGCAGCTTGTCCGTACCGCGGTTCAGGTCCTCGGCGGTGACGACCTGCAGCCCGGCGAGCACGGCCGGCGGCTGCTCGCGCAGCGCCCGCATCGCGTTCGCGATGATGCTCAGATCCTCGACCCGCACCGACAGCTGGTCGGTGGCGTGCAGACCGTGCTCGACGGCGAGGTCGTCGAGCAGATCGGTGAGCGTACGGCCCTGCTCCTTCAGCTCCGAGGCCAGCTCGGCGACGAGCAGCGCGGCGGTGATGCCGTCCTTGTCGCGTACGCCTTCGGGGTCGACGCAGTAGCCGAGCGCCTCCTCGTAGCCGTACCGCAGACCGTCCACGCGGGCGATCCACTTGAAGCCGGTCAGCGTCTCCTCGTACGGCAGCCCCGCGGCCTCCGCGATCCGTCCCAGCAGGGACGAGGACACGATCGACTCGGCGAAGGCGCTGTTCTCGTCCCGCGGGGACACTCCCTTGTGGACGAGGTGCGCGCCGAGCAGCGCGCCGACCTCGTCGCCGCGGAGCATGCGCCAGCCGCCGGGCGCGGCGTCGTCGGGAACGGCGACGGCGCACCGGTCCGCGTCGGGGTCGTTGGCGATGACGATGTCCGGCCGGTCCCGGCGCGCGGTCTCGAAGGCGAGATCCATCGCCCCCGGCTCCTCCGGATTGGGGAACGCGACGGTCGGGAAGGCCGGGTCGGGCTCGGCCTGCTCCTGTACCAGGGTGGGCGCGGGGAAGCCCGCGCGGTCGAAGGCCGCGGTCAGTACGTCCTTGCCGACGCCGTGCATGGCCGTGTAGACGACGCGGGCGGTGCGGGGGGAGCCGGCGGTGAAGATGGCGTCCGTACGCGCCAGATAGGCGTCCAGGACCTCGTCGCCGAGGGTGTCCCAGCCGCTCTCGGCGCGCGGCACGTCGTCGAGACTCGCCACGGCCGCGATCTCCGAGGCGATCTCCGCGTCGGCGGGCGGCACGATCTGGGAGCCGTCGCCGAGGTAGACCTTGTAGCCGTTGTCGCGCGGCGGGTTGTGGCTGGCGGTGACCTCGACGCCGGCGACGGCGCCCAGCTGCCTTATGGCGAAGGCGAGTACGGGCGTCGGCAGCGGGCGCGGCAGCACGGCGGCGCGGAGTCCGGCGCCGACCATGACGGCGGCGGTGTCGCGCGCGAAGTCGGCGGACTTGTAGCGGGCGTCGTATCCGATGACGACGAGCCCGTCACCCTGCCCCTTCGCTCTGAGATACGCGGCGAGCCCGGCGGCGGCCCGGATGACGACGGCCCGGTTCATCCGCATGGGCCCGGCCCCGAGTTCCCCGCGCAGCCCGGCCGTCCCGAACTGCAGCGTCCCGCTGAACCGCACGGCGAGCTCGTCGAGGTCCTGGGCCTCGATGAGCTTCCTGAGCTCGTCCCGGGTCTCACTGTCCGGGTCCTCCGCCAGCCACGCGCTGGCCCGCGCGATGAGGTCCTGCTGCACGGTTGGTCCGCCTCTCGTGTGTAATCCGTCGCCCCATTGTTTCGGGGGCCGCCCCCGTCCCCTGCGGCGCCGCGGCGCCGTGGGGCTGTCCTGTACCCGCGAACCACGGCACCGAAGCGGCACGGTTCCCCCGTGCGGGAGCACGGGAGCATCCGGCGCGCTCCTGGGTGCGCCGGCCGGTTCGGGGGACGTGGGTTCCGGAGAACCCTGCCCTGCGGCCCGTAGCCGCCGCCCTGCCGATGCCGATGCCGTGGTCGTTGTCCGGTCCCCTGAGCCACGAGCAGCCCCCGCCGACACGCCGCGCGAAGCCGCCGGGGCGTCCGCGGCGTCCGGGGGCGTGCGAGAGTCCCGCCCACCCGCACATCAGGCGGGTGGGCGGGACAAGCCGCTCTCCGCTCAGATGCGGTCGAGCACCCGGGTCAGCAGCTCGCCCATCCGCGCCGCCGAGTCCCGGCCCGCCTGGAGTACTTCCTCGTGGTTCAGCGGCTCGCCCGTCAGGCCCGCCGCCAGGTTCGTGACCAGCGAGATGCCGAGCACCTCCGCGCCCGCCTCGCGCGCCGCGATCGCCTCGAGGACCGTCGACATGCCGACCAGGTCTCCGCCGAGCACGCGGACCATGTTGATCTCCGCCGGCGTCTCGTAGTGCGGGCCGGGGAACTGGACGTAGACGCCCTCCTCCAGGGAGGCGTCGACCTCCTTGCACAGCGCCCGCAGCCGCGGCGAGTACAGGTCCGTCAGGTCCACGAAGTTCGCGCCGATGATCGGCGACGTCGCCGTCAGGTTGATGTGGTCGCTGATCAGCACCGGCTGGCCGGGGCGCATGCCCTCGCGCAGGCCGCCGCAGCCGTTCGTCAGGACGACCGTCTTGCAGCCCGCTGCCACCGCCGTACGCACTCCGTGCGCCACCGCCGCGACTCCGCGGCCCTCGTAGTAGTGGGTCCGGCCGAGGAAGACCAGCGCCCGCTTCTCGCCGATCCGGTACGAACGGATCTTGCCGCCGTGGCCCTCGACCGCCGGTGGCGGGAAGCCGGGCAGTTCGGTGACCGGGAATTCGGCCTCGGGCGCGCCGAGGGCGTCAACGGCCGGCGCCCAGCCGGAGCCCATCACCAGGGCTACGTCGTGCGTCTCGGCGCCGGTCAGCTCGCGCAGCCGCGCGGCGGCTGCGTCGGCTGCGGCATGGGGGTCGGCGGTAGCGCCGTTGAGGTCCGGATTCACAGATGCGTTCACGCCGACGAGGGTAGCCGGTCATTCCCTACGCGCGTAGATGATGCAGCTCACGGTCTTCGGATCGTTGTCTTGTCGTTTCCGACAAAGGAACGTGCGAACCATTGCCCACGCACTAGCAGGGGCGCTTGCGCAGCTCCATCACATAGTCGTGCGGCGCCCCCGCCGAATCCGCCGCGTCCGCCAGCTCCCCCAGATACCGCGCCGACGGCAGCCCGCCCTCGTACCCGTTCAGCACGTACACCCAGGCCGGCTCCTCGCCGTCCAGCGTGTCGACGCGGACCCGCATCCGCCGGTAGATGTCGAGCCCGACACCCTCCCAGCGGTCCATGGAGTCCTCGTCCATGGGTGCGATGTCGTACAGCGCGACGAAGACCTGCGAGCGCGGCGCCTCCACGATCGTGGCCAGCGCGCCTTCCCAGCCCATCTGCTCGCCGCCGAAGGTCAGCCGGTGGCCGTTGAGCCAGCCGGTTCCGCGCAGCGGGGAGTGCGGTGCGCGGCGGGACATCAGCCGCGCGTCGAGGTTGCCGGCGTACGCGGCGTAGAGCGACATGGGATCGAGGGTACGGGAGGGGGCGGAGAGGCTGCTCATGCGGCGGAACCGCACACGGTTGCGGCCGTACGGAGACCCGGGGGCGAAGCCACTTGAACCGTGCGGGACAATGGGGTACGTACTGCATTCCCCCGGGGCACCCCCGGGACCTCCGGTCGGGCGGGCAGGCGGGCCGGGATTGACAATGCGAGGCGGACTTTTTCGTGACCCGGATCGTGATCATCGGTGGCGGACCCGGCGGTTATGAGGCTGCCCTGGTGGGCGCCCAGCTCGGCGCGGAGGTGACCGTCGTCGACTGCGACGGCTTGGGCGGAGCGTCGGTGCTGACCGACTGCGTACCGTCGAAGACTCTGATCGCGACGGCCGAGGTGATGACGACCTTCGACTCCTCCTACGAGGAGCTGGGCATCATCGTGGCCGACGACACACCGCACATCGAGCAGGCCGCCCGGGTCGTCGGCGTCGACCTCGGCAAGGTCAACCGACGGGTGAAGCGGCTCGCCCTCGCCCAGTCCCACGACATCACCGCCTCCGTCACCCGGGCCGGCGCGCGCGTGCTGCGCGGCCGCGGCCGGCTCTCCGGGCGCCAGGCCGTGGACGGCTCCCGCCAGGTGATCGTGCGCGCCGCGGACGGCAGCGAGGAGACGCTGACCGCCGACGCCGTACTGATCGCGACCGGCGGCCACCCGCGCGAGATCCCGGACGCCCTCCCCGACGGGGAGCGCATTCTCAACTGGACGCAGGTGTACGACCTCGACGAGCTCCCCGAGGAGCTCATCGTGGTCGGCTCCGGCGTCACCGGCGCCGAGTTCGCCGGCGCGTACCAGGCGCTCGGCTCCCGGGTCACCCTCGTCTCCTCCCGCGACCGCGTGCTGCCGGGCGAGGACCCGGACGCCGCCGCCGTCCTCGAGGACGTCTTCCGCCGCCGCGGTATGAACGTGATGGCCCGCTCCCGCGCCGAGGCCGCCAAGCGCGTCGGCGACCGCGTCGAGGTCACCCTCTCCGACGGCCGCGTCATCTCCGGTACGCACTGTCTGATGGCGGTCGGCGCGATCCCCAACTCCGCCGGCATGGGCCTGGAGGAGGCGGGCGTACGGCTCAGGGACTCGGGCCACATCTGGACCGACAAGGTCTCCCGTACCAGCGCTCCCGGCGTGTACGCGGCCGGTGACGTCACCGGCGTCTTCGCGCTCGCCTCGGTCGCGGCCATGCAGGGCCGGATCGCGATGTACCACTTCCTGGGCGACGCGGTGACGCCGCTGAACCTGAAGACCGTCTCGTCGAACGTCTTCACCGACCCGGAGATCGCGACGGTCGGCTACAGCCAGGCCGACGTGGACGCCGGCAAGATCGACGCCCGGGTCGTCAAGCTGCCGCTGCTGCGCAACCCGCGCGCGAAGATGCAGGGCATCCGGGACGGCTTCGTCAAGATCTTCTGCCGTCCGGGTACCGGAATCGTGGTCGGCGGTGTGGTCGTCTCACCGCGCGCGAGCGAGCTGATCCATCCCATCTCGATCGCGGTCGACAACAACCTGACGGTGGAACAGATCGCAAACGCTTTCACTGTGTACCCCTCTCTGTCGGGGTCGATCGCCGAGGTGGCACGGCAGTTGCACACCCGCAAGGTGACCGGCGAGGCGTGATGCGGTCGTAAAGAGGCGCG
This sequence comes from Streptomyces sp. NPDC060064, assembly GCF_042736455.1. Classification (NCBI taxonomy): domain Bacteria; kingdom Bacillati; phylum Actinomycetota; class Actinomycetes; order Kitasatosporales; family Streptomycetaceae; genus Streptomyces; species Streptomyces sp. NPDC060064. The sequence continues at coordinate 20,957 of NZ_JBHWWF010000010.1, read as the reverse complement.
ATCCGGGCGTAAATCCCAAGACCCCCGGCCCTCCACGTACCGACCGATCAACTTGGTGGCCGCCAATACCACTTGGCGGCCACATGTGTGCGCAACTTCTGTTATTCGGCGCATAGTGCTGAAAACTATCGGCCGGTCAGGTTACTGTCAGTTTCGTGTTCGCTGCAGAACGTCGCCAATTGATCCTCGAAATGGTGCGCGCCAACGGGGCCGTGTCGCTCCGTGAGCTCGCCCGCGTTGTCCAGACCTCCGAAGTGACCGTACGGCGGGACGTGCGGGCACTGGAGGCAGAAGGACTCCTCGACCGCCGGCACGGCGGTGCGGTACTGCCGGGTGGCCTCACGCGGGAGTCCGGCTTTCCGCAGAAATCCCTGTCCGCGACCGCGGAGAAGACGGCCATCGCCGATCTTGCCGCGGGCCTCGTCGAAGAGGGCGAGGCGGTTGTGGTCGGCGCGGGGACGACGACGCAGGAGCTGGCCCGCCGGCTCGCGCGCGTCCCCGGACTGACCGTCGTCACGAATTCCCTGCTGGTCGCCCAGGCGCTGGCGCATGCCAACCGGGTCGAAGTCGTCATGACCGGCGGGACGCTGCGCGGCTCGAACTATGCGCTGGTGGGCAGCGGGGCCGAGCAGTCCCTGCAGGGGCTGCGGGTCTCCCGGGCCTTCCTCTCCGGCAGCGGTCTCACCGCCGAGCGGGGGCTCTCCACGTCCAACATGCTGTCGGCGAGCGTCGACCGGGCGCTGGTGCAGGCCGCGGCGGAGGTGGTGGTCCTCGCGGACCACACCAAACTCGGCACCGACACGATGTTCCAGACGGTGCCGACGGATGTGATCACGCGGCTGGTCACCGACGAGCCGCCGACGCATGACGACCGTGCGGCGACCGAGCTGCAGGCGCTGGCGGACCAGGGGGTCCAGATCGTGGTGGCCGGCGCGGGAGCCGGCTCCGGCGGTGACGGCGTCCCGACGGGGCGGCAGCCTCGCCGGGACGTCCCGCTTCCGGGCCAGCGGCGTACGCGTGGCGGGCCGGGGCCGCAGTTGCGCAGCGCGGCGCTGGCGGCGGAGCCGCCGGGTGAACGGGCAGCAAGGGTGGCGGACCTGCGCCGCCGCTGAGGGAGCTTTGCGGGGTGCGGGCGGGGGTCCGGTGCGGGTTGCCCCCGCGCCCCGTGGTTCTTGTCCCGCCCGCCCGATCGCTCGACTCCGCAGGATGCGGGGCTCATCGCGCCGCGCAGCCGGCGCCCTGGGGCCAGGGCTTGCCCGGGGTTCGGGAAGGGCGGGTATTCGGGAAGGGCGGGTGGGGGAGAGGCCCCCCGCGGCGGCTCCCACTCCGGCCCGCCGCTCAGGTCGTGTCCGGCTTCAGGCCCCGCAGCGTCAGCATCAGCAGCCGGTCCGCCAACTCCGGGTCGTCCGGATCCTGTTCCGCCGCCAGGGCGATCGCGTTCGTCAGCTGCATCAGGTCGCCGATCGACACGTCCGCCCGCACCGCACCGCTCTGCTGCGCCCGCACCAGCAGCCGTTCCCCCGCGTCGCGCATCGGCACGCTGCACTCCGACAGCGCCGAACTCTCGTCGTGAGAGGCCGACAGCAGCGCCCGCGCCAGACCGCGGTACTCACCCGCATGAGTGATGATGGCGCGCAGCCACTCCACCAGTGCTCCGCACGGCTGTTCGGCCGAAGCCAGTTCGCGTGAGCGCTGCAGCAGCGACGCCAGCGCCTCCTGGAAGACCGCGCTCATCATCGCGTGGCGGTTGGGGAAGTGCCGGTACAGCGTGCCGATACCCACGCCCGAGCGGCGTGCGATCTCCTCGAGGGAGGCGTCGGTGCCGTGCTCCGCGAAGGCGGTACGGGCTTCGGTCAGCAGTCGTTCGTAGTTGCGGCGCGCGTCGGCTCGCATCGGTCGCGGTGACCCCGCCGCCGTACCAGTCGTACCAGTCGTACCAGGCATGCCAGTCGCGCCGGCTGTGCCCGCCGTACTTGTCGCCATCGCGCCGTCCTCCCTGCCGCCCCGATGTCCAGGATGCCATTGGGAAATCGGAGGGTCCCTTCCCTGTCCGTGCTCGTCGTCGGGGGCGGGCTCCGCGACGAAACTTCCCCGGCCCCATTCGGTCCGGGCGGGCCCCCGCGCCCGAAGCATGCGCACCGCTCGGCGGGCAGTCTCTCGCGCCACTCCGAACCGTTCGCACAGTTCGGTTTCCGAGGGAATCGGGCCCTGGATGGCGGGCGCGACCCGGTGGCCCATCCGCCAACCCGTCGACCCGTCGTGGTCCCCGGCGCCGAGGCGGCCGCGGTTGCGCCGGTCGATGAGCGCGGTCAGATTCGCTGCGAGCTTGGGGCGCACACCCGACTCCTCGCTGCCCTGACACGAACAAGATCCGTTCAACAGGGCCAATGAGCAGACCACCACAAAGGTCCCCAACTGCGATCGTCATCACGCACAGCTACTCGCGGCTGGGGCCAGAGGGAGGAGTTCGGGGCACGGAGAGGCAATAAGCCCTCAAGCGTTCAGGTTCATATTGCATCTTATGTTTCCATAAGCTGCGCACTCGATAAGCATAAAGTGATGATTTGTCACCTCGCGTAATCGATGCATGCATGCTCTGCGGTCCCCCGCTCCCGCAGCCCCCACGGCGCAGATGGATCTTCGTAGCCTCGACGTACTGACTACGGGTCAGCAGCCGCAACCCTCACGAACGAGAAAGGCCACCCTCCATGGCTGTGGCTGGCATCCCGACCACTCCTCGCGCAAAAGGCCGAGTGCCCGTCAGGCGCAGACACATCTGGCGCAGGGCAACCTTCGCCGTGTTGTCCGGTGTGAACGTGCTGAGCACCAACACGTTGTTCGCTGCCGCCGCGTACGCAGCGGCAGCCCCGGTGCCGCTGGGGACCGACACCAGCTACGCGGTGCTGGGCGGTTCGACCGTCACCAACACCGGCCCCAGCGTCATCAACGGAGACCTGGGACTCAGCCCGGGATCTTCGGTGACGGGATTTCCGCCTGGCATCGTCAACGGCGCTCTGAACGTGGCCAACGCCGCGGCTCTCCAGGCCAAGGCCGACCTGGTCATCGCCTACAACGATGCAGCGGGCCGGGCTCCAGATGCCACTGTGGCGGGAGACCTCTCCGGGCTGACGCTGCTGCCTGGCGTCTACAACTCCACCAGCTCGCTGGGGCTCACCGGGACCGTCACCCTCGATGCGCAGGGGGACCCCACCGCCGTCTTCATCTTCCAGATGGCCTCCACCTTGATCACCGGGTCGGCAAGCAACGTCAGCCTCATCAATGGGGCTCAGGCGTGCAATGTGTTCTGGCAGGTGGGCAGTTCTGCCACCCTCGGGACCAGCTCCTTCTTCAAGGGCAACATCCTGGCCCTGACGTCCATCACAGTCACGACCGGCACTGCGATCGAGGGCCGGACCCTGGCGCGCAACGGCGCGGTCACCCTGGACACCAACAACATCACCAGGGCAGCCTGCACTGTCGGGCCTGCCGGCCCCGCGGGCCCCACCGGAGCGGTCGGCCCGACGGGCGCGACGGGTGCGACGGGTCCCACCGGTGCGACAGGCGCCACGGGTCCGGACGGTGCGACAGGTGCGACAGGTCCCACCGGCGCGACGGGTCCGGACGGTGCGACGGGCGCCACTGGTCCCACCGGCGCGACAGGTCTCGACGGTGCGACAGGAGCGACGGGTCCCACCGGCGCGACGGGTTCGGACGGTGCGACGGGTGCGACAGGTCTCGACGGTGCGACAGGAGCGACGGGTCCCACCGGCACGACGGGTCCGGACGGTGCGACGGGCGCGACAGGAGTCACCGGCACGACGGGTGCGACGGGCGCGACAGGAGTCACTGGCACGACGGGCGCGACGGGCGCGACAGGTTCGGACGGTGCGACGGGAGCGACGGGTCCGGACGGTGCGACGGGTGCGACGGGTTCGGACGGTGCGACGGGTGCGACAGGTCTCGACGGTGCGACAGGAGCGACGGGTCCCACCGGCACGACGGGTCCGGACGGTGCGACGG
>NZ_JBHWWF010000010.1:15977-16843 GCF_042736455.1 Streptomyces sp. NPDC060064 | reverse complement strand
CGTAGGGCGCGACAGGTTCGGACGGTGCGACGGGCGCGACGGGTCCGGACGGTGCGACGGGCGCGACGGGCGCGACAGGTTCGGACGGTGCGACGGGAGCAACAGGAGTCACCGGCACGACGGGCGCGACGGGAGCAACAGGTTCCGACGGCGCCACGGGAGCGACGGGTCCCACCGGCGCGATGGGTTCGGACGGTGCGACGGGCGCCACTGGTCCCACCGGTGCGACGGGTCTCGACGGCGCGACAGGTGGGACAGGTGCCACGGGAGCCACGGGTCCGGACGGTGCGACGGGTGCGACAGGTCTCGACGGTGCGACAGGAGCGACGGGTCCCACCGGCACGACGGGCGCGACGGGCGCGACAGGTTCGGACGGTGCGACGGGCGCGACGGGTCCGGACGGTGCGACGGGCGCGACGGGTCCGGACGGTGCGACGGGCGCCACTGGTCCCACCGGCGCGACAGGAGTCACTGGCACGACGGGCGCCACTGGTCCCACCGGCGCGACGGGAGTCACTGGCACGACGGGCGCGACAGGTTCGGACGGTGTGACGGGTGCGACAGGTCCCACCGGCGCGACAGGAGTCACTGGCACGACGGGTGCGACGGGTTCGGACGGTGCGACGGGCGCGACAGGTTCGGACGGTGCGACGGGCGCGACGGGTCCGGACGGTGCGACAGGAGCCACAGGTCCCACCGGCGCGACAGGAGTCACTGGCACGACGGGCGCGACAGGAGTCACTGGCACGACGGGCGCGACAGGCGCGACAGGTTCGGACGGTGCGACGGGCGCGACAGGTTCGGACGGTGCGACGGGCGCGACGGGTCCGGACGGTGCGACAGGAGCCACAGGTCCCACCGGCGCG
>NZ_JBHWWF010000010.1:0-15880 GCF_042736455.1 Streptomyces sp. NPDC060064 | reverse complement strand
GCGACAGGAGTCACTGGCACGACGGGCGCGACAGGTTCGGACGGTGCGACGGGAGCAACAGGTTCCGACGGCGCCACGGGAGCAACAGGTCCGGACGGTGCGACAGGAGCGACGGGTCCCACCGGCACGACGGGTCCGGACGGTGCGACGGGCGCGACAGGAGTCACCGGCACGACGGGCGCCACTGGTCCCACCGGCACGACGGGCCCTGACGGCGCGACGGGTCTCGACGGTGCGACGGGTGCGACGGGTCCCACCGGCGCGACAGGTCTCGACGGTGCGACGGGCGCCACTGGTCCCACCGGCGCGACAGGTCTCGACGGTGCGACAGGAGTCACTGGCACGACGGGTGCGACGGGCGCGACGGGTTCGGACGGTGCGACGGGTGCGACAGGTTCGGACGGTGCGACGGGTGCGACGGGTCCGGACGGTGCGACGGGTGCGACGGGTTCGGACGGTGCGACGGGCGCCACTGGTCCCACCGGTGCGACGGGTCTCGACGGCGCGACAGGTGCCACGGGAGCCACGGGTCCGGACGGTGCGACGGGTGCGACAGGTCTCGACGGTGCGACAGGAGCGACGGGTCCCACCGGCACGACGGGCGCGACGGGCGCGACAGGTTCGGACGGTGCGACGGGCGCGACGGGTCCGGACGGTGCGACGGGCGCCACTGGTCCCACCGGCGCGACGGGTCCCACCGGCACGACGGGCGCGACGGGTGCGACGGGTCCGGACGGTGCGACGGGTGCGACAGGTCTCGACGGTGCGACGGGCGCCACTGGTCCCACCGGCGCGACAGGAGTCACTGGCACGACGGGTGCGACGGGCGCGACGGGTTCGGACGGTGCGACGGGCGCGACGGGTTCGGACGGTGCGACGGGCGCCACTGGTCCCACCGGCGCGACGGGTCTCGACGGCGCCACGGGAGCGACGGGTCCCACCGGCGCGACAGGTTCGGACGGCGCCACGGGCGCGACGGGTCCTGACGGTGCGACAGGTCTCACCGGCACGACGGGTCCCACCGGCGCCACGGGTCCGGACGGTGCGACAGGTCCCGACGGCGCGACAGGTTCGGTAGGACCTACAGGATCGGGTGGAAACCATGACCACGGTGGTGGTCACCATGTGAAACATCCCCTGGATCTTGGCTTTCTGGAGACTGGGACCTGAGGATCCATGGGAAGTAGTGCAAGGTTGAAGGTAGGTACATTTCCAGTTCCTCCGCGACTACAGTCCGCTGCGCGCCGGGCTCGCCTCACGCCGATCGCTGTGGGCATCTTCGCCGCGTCCACGTCCGCCGGAAAGCTGCTCGCCCGCCACGGCCTGAAGAAGGTCGCAGGGACCGGGCTCGCCCCCGCGGTCGCCGGCGTGCTGTGGCAGTCCACGCTCCCCACCGGTGTGCTGTGGCAGCCACGCTCTCCACCGGCGGCGGCTACTGGACGACGCTCTTCGTTCCGCTCGTGGTCAACGGCTTCGGCGTCGGACTGGTCTTCATGCCGCTCAGCGTCCTCATCCTCACCGGCATCCGTCCCGATCAGGCGGGCGCTGCCTCCGGTCTGATGCAGACCATGCAGCAGGTCGGCGGCGCGCTCGGTTTCTCCGCGCTGGTCACGGTGTACGGAAGCGCGGCACCCGGCGCGGGCGGCTCAAGGCCGGACGCGATGGTGGAGGGCTTCTCCGCCGACCTGCTGGCGGCAGTGGCCTTCATGGCGGTCGCGTTCGTCCTGCTCCTGGTGTCGCGGACAGCCGCCGACAGCACCTGAACACACGTGTGGGGCCTGCCCGTTGACACTCGGGCAGGCCCCACACGTACACATACGGCCGGACGTCAGTCCTTGATCTCGCAGATCGTCGCGCCGGAGGTCAGCGAGGCGCCGACCACGGCCGAGAGGCCCTTGATGGTGCCGGAGCGGTGCGCGTTCAGCGGCTGCTCCATCTTCATCGCCTCGAGTACGACGACGAGGTCGCCCTCCGTGACCTCCTGGCCCTCCTCGACCGCGACCTTGACGATCGTGCCCTGCATCGGGGAGGAGAGAGTGTCGCCGGAGGCCGCCGGGCCCGACTTCTTCGCGGCGCGCCGCTTGGGCTTGGCGCCCGCGGCCAGACCGGTCCTGGCCAGCGTCATGCCCAGCGAGGACGGCAGCGAGACCTCGAGGCGCTTGCCGCCGACCTCGACGACGATCGTCTCGCGACCGGCCTCGTCCTCGTCCGCGTCCGAAGGCACGGCGAAGGGCTTGATGTCATTGACGAATTCGGTCTCGATCCAGCGGGTGTGGATCGTGAACGGGTCGGCGGTGAAGGCCGGGTCGGTGACGACCGCGCGGTGGAAGGGGATGGCGGTGGCCATGCCCTCGACGGTGAACTCCTCCAGGGCCCGCGCGGCGCGCTGCAGTGCCTGTTCGCGGGTGGCGCCGGTGATGATGAGTTTGGCCAGCAGGGAGTCCCAGGCCGGGCCGATGACGCTGCCGGACTCGACACCCGCGTCCAGACGGACACCGGGGCCGGTCGGCGGCGCGAACGTGGTGACCGTGCCCGGGGCGGGCAGGAAGCCGCGGCCCGGGTCCTCGCCGTTGATGCGGAACTCGAAGGAGTGGCCGCGCACGGCCGGGTCGCCGTAACCGAGCTCCTCGCCGTCGGCGATGCGGAACATCTCGCGGACCAGGTCGATACCGGTGACCTCTTCGGTGACCGGGTGCTCCACCTGCAGACGCGTGTTGACCTCGAGGAAGGAGATGGTGCCGTCGGTGCCGACGAGGAACTCGACGGTGCCGGCGCCGACGTAACCGGCCTCCTTGAGGATCGCCTTGGACGCGGCGTACAGCTCCGCGTTCTGCTCCTTGCTCAGGAACGGCGCCGGGGCCTCCTCCACCAGCTTCTGGTGGCGGCGCTGCAGCGAGCAGTCACGCGTGGAGACGACGACGACATTGCCGTGGCTGTCGGCCAGGCACTGGGTCTCCACATGCCGCGGCTTGTCCAGGTACCGCTCGACGAAGCACTCGCCGCGGCCGAACGCGGCAACGGCCTCACGCACCGCCGAGTCGTACAGCTCCGGAACCTCCTCCAGAGTGCGGGCGACCTTCAGACCACGGCCGCCACCGCCGAACGCGGCCTTGATCGCGATCGGCAGCCCGTGCTCCTCGGCGAACGCGACGACCTCGTCGGCACCGCTCACCGGATCGGGCGTACCGGCGACCAGCGGCGCACCGGCACGCTGGGCAATGTGCCGGGCAGCGACCTTGTCACCCAGATCACGGATCGCCTGCGGCGGCGGCCCGATCCAGGTCAGACCCGCATCCAGCACGGCCTGGGCGAACTCGGCATTCTCCGAGAGGAAGCCGTACCCGGGGTGGATGGCATCCGCCTCCGCATCCTTCGCGGCCTGCAGCACCTTGGCCATGTCCAGATAACTGGCGGCCGGGGTGTCACCGCCCAGGGCGAACGCTTCGTCGGCCGCGCGGACATGCAGAGCGTCCCGGTCCGGATCGGCGTAGACGGCTACGCTCGCGATCCCGGCGTCCCGGCAGGCCCGGGCAACGCGGACAGCGATTTCGCCACGGTTGGCGATGAGCACCTTGCGCACGATGGCTCCCTCCTTGAAACAAGCTGAGTTTAGGGACTACCGACACGGCCTTTCGACCCGTCCCCAATGGTGAGCTTGCCCACACGGAGCGTGATTCGAGGCTCGCGCAAGTCGCGAAATCCCTTGTCGCACCACGGTACGACGGGTTCCTCCCTCGCACAGTAGCCCTGTGGTGTGGCACAGGTCTCTGTTCGAGCGGTCAGCGCCGTATGGCGTTTCTTTGTCGAGTCCCTACGAATGGCCGAATGATTCTTTGCTGTGAGACCCAGCGTGCCGAGACCCTTGTCCCACGGTTTACCCGTTAGTAGCGTTCGCGATGTCGTACGTACTTCCGGTAACTGAGGGTTGGGGGCGCCGTGGCGCGCAGACCGGTGGCCGTCGTGGCCGCGATTGTTCTGCTGGTGGAGGCCGTCGGCATCGTGCTGATCAACGGCATCCTTGCCACCTTCGTCGACAAGCAGGACATGTCGCTCGCCGACCTGGACCCGGATGCGATGGTCACCGGGACCTGGGTGATGGGCGGCGTCTTCGGTCTGTTCCTGGCGGCGTGCGGTGTCGTCCTGCTGCTCACCGGTCTGCGGAACCGGGCACCGGGGCGCTTCGGCCGGATCCTGCTGATCAGCTGCGCGATCATGCACGGGGTGCTGGGCGCGCTGACGGTGGGCCTGGTGGGCTGGGACGCGTTCGCGTTCATGATGGTCGTGCTGGGGCTGATCGTGCTGACACTGGTGGCGTACGGCAGGCGGGAGCAGGCGCCGGTGGAGGACGCCCCGGCGCCGACGAACGGCGCGGCGCCCACGAACGGTCCTGCGCCGGCCTGAGGGCGACGCCGTCCTGGCCCGGGCCGTGTCCCCCGCTCGCCAACGCCGTGTCGGCCAGGGCCGGTTCAGCGGACGTGACCGAGTCTCATGTCCACAGGTCGGTGATGGAGTGGCCGAGCTCGCCCAGCAGCTTCCGCAGCAGCGGCAGCGAAAGTCCGATGACATTGCCGTGGTCGCCGTCGATGCCCTCGATGAAGGGGGCCGAGCGGCCGTCCAGGGTGAAGGCACCCGCCACCCGGAGCGGTTCGCCGCTGGCGACGTAGCTGGCGATCTCGGCGTCGGTCGGGCGGCCGAAGCGCACGACGGTGGACGCGGTCCCCGAGGCGTGGTGGCCGGTGGCGGTGTCGTAGACGCAGTGCCCGGTCTGCAGGGTGCCCACGCGGCCGCGCATCGACTTCCAGCGGGTGATGGCCTCCTCCGCGTCGGCGGGCTTGCCGAACGCCTGGCCGTCGAGATCGAGTACGGAGTCGCAGCCGATGACGAGCGCCCTGCTTCTGACCACATCGGCCTGGGCCGCCACGACGGATGCCTTGGCCTCCGCGAGTGCCAGCGCAAGCTCGGCCGGGGTGGGCGCGGATACGGCGTCCTCGTCGACACCGCTGACGATCACCTCGGGGGCGAGTCCGGCCTGGCGCAGCAGATTGAGGCGGGCAGGGGAGGCGGAGGCGAGGACGAGACGGCGACGCTGATCGGTCATGGGGTCATCGTAGGCGGCGATCAGTGGAGACCGACCACGAACATCGCAAGCACCATGGCCAGTGCCAGCACAAAGCCCACGCGGCGCATCATGGCCTGCATCTCGCGCAGTTCTTCGGGGGGTTCGTTCTCCGGGTCGGACCACAGCATGCAGTCGATCCTGCTCCCGGGGCCCGGGCGGCGCCTGAGTACGAGTACTCAACCACCGGGGTGACAACGGGCTAATTCCAGGTGCCGACCCCCGGCCCGGAGCCCGGTAAACGGGCCTGCTGTTCCATTGGGCCGCTACGGCCGACGGCGCGTCCGTCGAGCAGGGCTCCGTACGCCACGGCCGAGGGGCTCGGGTCCTGTGACTGGACCCGAGCCCCCGGAACAAGCCTCGCCGGCGACTGGGGCGCGGCGTCCGGGGCGGCGCCCCAGGTGCTCGGCCTACACCGGCCAGTATGTGCGCGCCCAGGCCCGCGGCCCCGGCTGCGGCCTCCGGCTCCGCCCGATGCGCGCCGGGTCCGACCACTGCTCCGGCAGCAGCGGTGCCCCGTCCGCGGCGGAGACCGTCGCCGCGGCGCGCGCCTGAACCACCGCCAGTGCGGCGGCCAGCTCCTCCGGGGTCGGGTTTCCTCGTACGACCTTGATCATCGTCAAGTCCCTTCCTGGGGGCTAGAGGGGGATGTTGCCGTGCTTCTTCGGAGGCAGGTTTTCCCGCTTCGTACGCAGCTGACGCAGGCCCTTCACGACCTGCGCCCGCGTCTCCGACGGCATGATCACCGCGTCGATGTAGCCGCGCTCGGCCGCCGTGTACGGGTTGAGCAGCGTGTCCTCGTACTCCTGGATCAGCTGCGCCCGGGTCGCCTCCTGGTCATCGGCGGCCGCGATGGTGCGGCGGTGCAGGATGTTCACCGCGCCCTGCGCGCCCATCACCGCGATCTGCGAGGTCGGCCACGCCACATTCAGGTCGGCGCCCAGGTGCTTGGAGCCCATGACGTCGTACGCGCCGCCGAAGGCCTTCCGCGTGATCACCGTGATCAGCGGGACCGTCGCCTCCGCGTAGGCGTAGATCAGCTTCGCGCCGCGCCGGATGATGCCGCCGTACTCCTGGTCCACGCCGGGCAGGAAGCCGGGCACGTCCACGAACGTGATCACCGGGACGTTGAAGGCGTCACAGGTGCGGACGAAGCGCGCGGCCTTCTCGGAGGCGTTGATGTCGAGGCAGCCGGCGAACTGCATCGGCTGGTTGGCGACGATGCCGACCGGGAGGCCCTCCACCCGTCCGAAGCCGGTGATGATGTTCGGCGCGAACATCGCCTGCGTCTCCAGGAACTCCCCGTCGTCCAGCACATGCTCGATGACCGTGTGCATGTCGTACGGCTGGTTCGCGGAGTCCGGGATGAGGGTGTCGAGCTCGCGGTCCTCGTCGTTCGTCTCCAGGTCGGCCTCGTCGGGGAAGGCCGGCGGCTCGGAGAGGTTGTTGGACGGCAGGTACGACAGCAGCGACTTGACGTACTCGATGGCGTCCTTCTCGTCACCCGCCATGTGGTGCGCGACGCCCGAGGTGGTGTTGTGCGTACGGGCTCCGCCCAGTTCCTCGAAGCCGACGTCCTCACCGGTGACCGTCTTGATGACGTCGGGTCCGGTGATGAACATGTGGGAGGTCTGGTCGACCATCACCGTGAAGTCGGTGATGGCCGGGGAGTAGACGGCTCCGCCCGCGCACGGTCCGACGACCAGCGAGATCTGCGGGATCACGCCGGAGGCGTGGGTGTTGCGGCGGAAGATCTCGCCGTACATGCCCAGTGCGCTGACGCCCTCCTGGATACGGGCGCCGCCGGAGTCGTTGATGCCGATGACCGGGCAGCCGGTCTTCAGAGCGAAGTCCATGACCTTGATGATCTTCTGGCCGTAGACCTCGCCGAGCGCGCCGCCGAAGACCGTGAAGTCCTGCGAGAAGACGGCGACCGGACGGCCGTCGACCGTGCCGTAGCCGGTGACCACGCCGTCGCCGTACGGGCGGGTCTGCTCAAGGCCGAAGTTCGTGGAGCGGTGCCGGGCGAACTCGTCGAGCTCTACGAACGATCCCTCGTCCAGCAGCAGATCAACCCGCTCACGGGCCGTCAACTTGCCCTTCGCGTGCTGCTTTTCCACCGCGCGCGCGGAGCCCGCATGCGTCGCCTCGTCTATGCGGCGCTGCAGATCCGCGAGCTTTCCCGCGGTGGTGTGGATGTCAATCTCGGACTCCGACATCGGGATGCGGCTCCCTGTCCTGGTCAACGTCAACCGGAATGGCTACTGACACGTAGCGTATCGGCGCGCATGGCGCTCGGCAGTGCGGCGTTTGCCACACCTAACCTGGCTTGCATGACGCCTCAGAATGCGCCCGAGAGCCGCTGGTCCGACCTCGACCGGCCCCCGCTGAACGTCCCCGCGCTGCGCCGCGCCCTCCTGGTACCGGGCGGGCTGTGGACCTCGCTCGACATCGTGCCCGAGACCGGCTCCACCAATTCCGACCTGGCGGCACGGGCCGCGTCCCTGGAGGAGGGGGCGGTGCTGGTCGCCGAGGAGCAGACGGCGGGCCGCGGGCGGCTCGACCGGTCCTGGACGTCGCCGGCCCGCTCCGGGCTGTTCTTCTCCGTACTGCTGCGGCCCGGACCGGAGGTGCCGGTGGAGCGCTGGGGGTGGCTGCCGCTGCTCGCCGGAGTCGCCTCGGCGACCGGCCTCGCCCGGGCCGCCGGAGTCGACATGTCGCTCAAATGGCCTAACGACCTGCTGGTAAAGGTCGGCGGCGAGGAGCGCAAGACCGGCGGGATCCTCGCGGAGCGTGCTGGCGACGACGCCGTGGTGGTCGGCATCGGCCTCAATGTGACGCTGCGAGCGGACGAGCTCCCGGTGCCGACAGCGGGGTCGCTCGCCCTGGCGGACGCGATCTCCACCGACCGCGACCCGCTGCTGCGGGCCCTGCTGCGCTCGCTGGAGCAGTGGTACGGCGACTGGCGCGCGGCGGGTGGCGACCCGGCCCGCTCCGGGCTCCAGGCGGCGTACACGGAGGGCTGCGCGACGCTGGGGCGCACCGTACGGGCCGAGCTGCCGGGTGACCGGTCGGTCACCGGCGAGGCGGTCGCGCTCGACGGTGACGGCCGGCTGGTGCTGACCACGGAGGGTGGCGGGCGGCAGTCGATCAGTGCGGGTGACATCGTGCACCTGCGGGCGGCCGACTGATCCGGGGCGAACCCGGGTGAGTCCCGATCGCGGACCGGGACGTGAGCTAGGGCACACCTGTCGTATCGTTGAGGCGATCGAGCGACAGATCGGCAGGGCAGTGCCGCAGGGAACGGGCAGGAGGCGGCTGGTGACAGTCGACGACACCACTTCCGGCGCGGGCGCGCAGCCCCCGTCGGACTCCTCGTCCGGCGCGTCCGGTTCGTCCGGTTCTCCGTCCGGCTCCTCGCCCGGTTCTTCGTCCGCGGATTCCTCGTCCGCGGAGTCGTCCAACGGATCGGCCGGGCCCTCCGAGTCTGCCGACTCGTCCGGGTCTTCCGGGTCTTCAGGGCCGGCCGCTTCGTCCTCCTCGGTGCATCCGACTCCGCACCACGAGGTCGATCACACCGCGGAGCCGACGGACGACCCTCTCGCCATCCGTCTGGAGCAGCTGATCCTCGGCGCCGACCGGCGCTACACGCCCTTCCAGGCGGCTCGTACCGCAGGTGTCTCGATGGAGCTCGCCTCCCGCTTCTGGCGGGCCATGGGCTTCGCCGACATCGGGCAGGCGAAGGCGCTGACCGAGGCGGACGTACTGGCCCTGCGGCGGCTCGCCGGTCTGGTCGAGGCGGGCCTGCTGAGCGAGCCGATGGCGGTCCAGGTGGCCCGCTCGACCGGCCAGACCACCGCCCGGCTGGCGGAATGGCAGATCGATTCTTTCCTGGAGGGCCTCACCGAGCCGCCCGAGCCGGGCATGACCCGTACTGAGGTCACATATCCGCTGGTCGAGCTGCTGCTGCCCGAGCTGGAGGAATTCCTGGTGTACGTGTGGCGGCGGCAGCTCGCCGCGGCCACCGGGCGCGTGGTCCAGGCCGCGGACGACGAGGAGATGGTCGACCGCCGGCTGGCGGTCGGCTTCGCGGACCTGGTCGGCTTCACCCGGCTGACGCGGCGGCTGGAGGAAGAGGAACTGGGCGAGCTGGTCGAGGCGTTCGAAACCACCTCTGCCGACCTGGTCGCCGCGCACGGCGGCCGGCTGATCAAGACCCTCGGCGACGAGGTGCTCTACGCGGCGGACGACGCGGGTACGGCGGCGGAGATCGCGCTGCGCCTCATCGAAACGATGACGCACGACGAGACGATGCCGGCGCTGCGCGTCGGCATCGCTTTTGGCACGGTCACCACGCGGATGGGCGATGTGTTCGGCACGACGGTGAACCTGGCCAGCCGGCTGACCTCGATAGCGCCGAAGGACGCGGTGCTGGTGGACGGGGCGTTCGCGGAGGAGCTGGTACGCACCGGAGACGCGCCGGCCTCCGAGGCGGAGGCGGCGGCGGAGGCGGCAGCGGCGGAGAAGGAGGGCGAGGAACCCCCCTCGTACCGCTTCGCCCTCCAGCCGATGTGGCAACGCCCGGTGCGAGGCCTGGGCGTGGTGGAGCCGTGGCTGCTGTCACGGCGGACGAACTCCTGAGTCGTGGGGCCGGGGCGCCCCCACCCCCCGTTCGTGGGGATCACCCGGTGGGGAGACCCCCGACGCGGTGCGCGCCTATGATCCGGTGAACCGTCGTTAACCGGGAGGGTGCCGTCATGTCCGAGTCCGAGCAGCGGTTCGGGGAATTCGTCGTCGTGCGCAGGCACGAGCAAGCGCACGTCGCGGAGCTCGTGCTCGATCGGCCCAAGGCCATGAACGCCGTCTCCAGCGAGATGGCCCGGTCCATCGCCGCCGCCTGTGACGCCCTCGCCGCCGAGGCGGACGTACGCGTCACCGTGCTCACCTCCACCCACGAGCGCGCCTTCTGCGTCGGCGCCGATCTCAAGGAGCGGAACTCCTTCTCCGACGCCGAGTTGGTGCGGCAGCGGCCCACCTCCCGGGCCGCGTACACCGGGGTTCTCGAGCTGCCGATGCCCACCGTCGCCGCCGTGCACGGCTTCGCCCTCGGTGGCGGGTACGAGCTGGCGCTCGCCTGCGATGTGATCGTTGCCGACGCCACCGCCGTGGTGGGGCTGCCGGAGGTGTCCGTCGGCGTCATCCCCGGCGGCGGCGGGACCCAGCTGCTGCCGCGCCGCGTCGGTGCCGCGCGCGCCGCCGAGCTCGTGTTCACCGCGCGGCGCGTGGAGGCGGCCGAGGCGCGGGAGTTGGGGCTCGTCGACCAGCTGGCGGACGACGCCAGGACCGAGGCGCTCGCGCTCGCGGGGCGGATCGCCGCGAACTCTCCCGTCGGGCTGCGCGCCGCGAAGCGCGCGATGCGGCTCGGGCATGGGCTCGATCTGCGGGCCGGTCTGGAGGTGGAGGACGCGGCCTGGCGGTCCGTGGCCTTCTCCGGGGACCGGGCGGAGGGCGTCGCGGCCTTCAACGAGAAGCGGAAGCCGCAGTGGCCCGGCGAGTGACTGTTCCGTCAACGGCCCACTCCGACTGATCAAACCGTCTCGAACCTCCCTAAGCTGGGATGATGGCTGAGGATCGACGGTTGCGGGCCGTGGTGGCGCTGGCGCAGGCAATGGCGGCCGCGCACACACCGCGCGAGTTCTGGCGCGCGGCCGCGCTCGGCGCGTGTCAGGCGCTGGCCGGCTCCTTCGCCGCCCTGTCGGTGTGGGAGCGCGAGCTCGGCCGGCTCAAGGTGCTCGTGAACGCCGGCGAACGGGCCGCAGGGGAGGAGGAGTTCCCCGAATCCGAGACGTACCCCGTCAATCGCTTCCCGGAGATCACCGAGTTTCTGCACGAGCAGTGGGCGGGCGGCGGTGAGCCCGACGCCTGGGTGGCGACGGCGGAAGGACCGCCGTCGGCCGCGAACGGCTACTGCCATCAGGGGGCACCTCCGGCCGACGAAGTCCTGTGGGGGAGGGTCGCGTCCCTGCGGCGGCGCGGCCGCGGCTGCTGTGTTGTCGCGCCGATCGTGCTGCACGGCCGGGCCTGGGGCGAACTGTATGTGGCCAGGCCACCGGGCGCGCCGGTGTTCGACCGCGACGACGCGGACTTCGCGACCGTCGTCGCCTCCGTCGTGGCCTCGGGCATCGCTCAGAACGAGCGGCTCGAGGAGGTCCGCAGGCTCGCCTTCACGGACCCGCTGACCGGTCTCGCCAACCGCCGCGCCGTCGACATAAGGCTCGAAGAGGCGGTCGAACGACACCGCACGGACGGCTCGGTCGTCAGCCTGGTGGTCTGCGACCTCAACGGCCTCAAGCGCGTGAACGACACCCACGGCCACGCCGTCGGCGACCGGCTGCTCGAGCGTTTCGGCTCGGTCCTCTCGCTCTGCGGGGCGATGCTGCCGGGCGCGCTGGCGGCACGGCTCGGTGGTGACGAATTCTGTCTGGTCGCGGTCGGCCCGGTGGCGGACGAGGTGGTCCGGGTGGCTGACGAACTCTGCGTACGGGCGGGGGAGTTGGAGCTCGGTGAGGGTGTGGCCTGCGGTGTGGCCTCGACCGGTGACCCGATCGGCCAGGTCCGCTCGGCCCGCCGGCTGTTCCGGCTGGCGGACGCGGCCCAGTACCGCGCGAAGGCGGCCCTCTCCCCGAAGCCGGTGGTTGCCGGCCGCGACGGCACTGTGATGCGCCTGGCGGACGCCCCGCCGCGTTCGCCGCACGAGCGCCGCCGCTTCCGTGGCGTACGACCCGAGGACGCAGCGGAGCCCTGGAGCGAGCCCTGACTACCGGGTGTCGGATTGCAGTAAGGGGTCATCCGGCTCGCCCCTAGTGACAGGTTGCGATTCAGTCCGTACGCTCCTGAATATGGATATGCAAACAGTCGTGGTGGGGACGTCCGGTACCACCGCCGAAGACGTCATCGCCGTGGCCCGCGAGGGCGCCCGCATCGAGCTCTCCGCGGAGGCCGTCGCCGCCCTCGCCACCGCCCGCGGGATCGTGGACGCGCTCGCCGCCAAGCCCGAGCCGGTCTACGGGGTCTCCACCGGGTTCGGCGCGCTCGCCAGCCGTCACATCAGCCCCGACCTCCGCGCCCAGCTGCAGCGCAACATCGTCCGCTCGCACGCCGCAGGCATGGGCCCGCGCGTCGAGCGCGAGGTCGTCCGCGCGCTGATGTTCCTCCGTCTGAAGACCGTGGCCTCCGGCTACACCGGCGTACGTCCCGAGGTCGCCCAGACCATGGTGGACGTACTGAACGCCGGCATCACGCCCGTCGTCCACGAGTACGGATCGCTCGGCTGCTCCGGCGACCTCGCCCCCCTCTCGCACTGCGCGCTGACGCTGATGGGCGAGGGTGACGCCGAGGGCCCCGACGGCCAGGTGCGGCCCGCCGGCGAGCTGCTCGCCGAGCACGGCATCACACCCGTCGAGCTCCGCGAGAAGGAGGGTCTGGCCCTCCTGAACGGCACCGACGGCATGCTCGGCATGCTGGTCATGGCCCTCGCCGACCTCCAGCGCCTCTACACCACCGCCGACATCACCGCCGCCCTCAGCCTCGAGGCGCTGCTCGGCACGGACAAGGTGCTCGCCCCCGAGCTGCACGCCATCCGCCCGCACCCGGGCCAGGGCGTCTCCGCCGCCAATATGAGTGCCGTGCTCAAGGACTCCGGGCTCACCGGGCACTTCCAGGAGGAGGAAGCGCCCCGGGTCCAGGACGCGTACTCCGTGCGCTGCGCGCCGCAGGTCGCCGGCGCCGGGCGGGACACCCTCGCGCACGCCCGTCTGGTCGCCGACCGCGAGCTCGCCTCGGCCGTCGACAACCCGATCGTGCTGCCCGACGGCCGTGTGGAGTCCAACGGCAACTTCCACGGCGCCCCGGTCGCGTATGTCCTCGACTTCCTCGCCATCGTCGCCGCCGACCTCGGCTCCATCGCCGAGCGCCGCACCGACCGGCTCCTCGACAAGAACCGCTCGCACGGTCTGCCGCCGTTCCTCGCCGACGACGCCGGCGTGGACTCGGGCCTGATGATCGCCCAGTACACGCAGGCCGCCCTGGTCAGCGAGATGAAGCGGCTCGCCGTCCCGGCATCCGCCGACTCCATCCCGTCGTCGGCGATGCAGGAGGACCACGTCTCCATGGGCTGGTCGGCCGCGCGCAAGCTGCGCACCACCGTCGGCAATCTGAGCCGGATCCTCGCCGTCGAGCTCTACGCCGCGACCCGCGCCATCGAGCTGCGGCGCGGGCTGACCCCCGCGCCCGCCTCGCAGGCCGCCATCGCGGCACTGCGCGCGGCAGGTGTCGAGGGCCCCGGTCCCGACCGCTTCCTCGCGCCCGACCTGGAGGCCGCCGACGCGTTCGTACGGGACGGAAAGCTCGTCGCGGCCGTGGAGCCTGTGACGGGTCCGCTGGCCTAGCAGCTCAGCAGCACGCAGGGACGGGCCGCTCCGCACACCGCGGGGCGGCCCGTCCCGTCACATGTACAGGGCCCCGCGCCGGCGCACGGAGTACGTCACCAAGCCCGCGCCGATGCCCAGGAAGGCAGCGCCGCCGACGAGATACGGGGTGGTGTCCACGGTGCCCGTGGCGGCCAGGGTCAGCTCCTGTGCCGACGCACTCGCGCCGGTCTGGTGTCTCTGCACCGCTTCCCGCTCGACAGTGGCATTCGCCGAGGGAACGAACCACAGCGCACACAGCAGAGTCCCTGCGGCAGTGGTGGTAAGAAGCGGTCGACGTGCGACGGACACGGACTCGATCCCCCTTGAGGCATCCTCGAATTGGCCGGGTGCGCTGATGCTAGTGAAAGCAGCGGGTCGTGGGAAAGCCGCGAGGGCGGGAGCTCTACGCTCCGTCGTATGACCACTTCTGAGACATCACGGTATGTGCGGCTGCGGGTGGAATTGGTGCTGGAGATCGAGGACTCCGCGGCGCTGACCGGCGGCGCCCTCGAACGCATCGCGGCGGACACGTTTATGCCGGACGAGGAGCGCGCACACGCCAAGTCGGCGGTACGCGAGGACGAGGCCGAGGCCATCGCCTATCTCGTGGACCCCTTCGACCTGGTCAGCGATGTGCCAGGGGTGGAGCTCGCCCAGGCTTCGTGGAGCAGTGAGCAGATCGAGTACGACCCCGATGCGGAGGACTGGGACCCGGACGAGGAAGATGGAGAGTACGACGACGATGACGAGTCGGACGACGGTGACGCCGGGCGGCCGTAGCGCGTGTGTAGGGGACGGGCTCCGGGCCCCGGGGTGCCGCGACGGTGAACCGGGGCCCGGCCGTTTTCGTGTCGCGGTGCAACCGCCGGAGCTGTGGGGGCGTCGATGAATATCTGTGAGTGGTGTTCCCCACATCCTCTTCGGATGTGGAACCGGGCAGCCCGAAATGGGTGTTGTCCAAGTTGTGGGTCAGGGGAATCGGCGACGATGGAGAAGCGTGTGATGACGGACAGCAAGCGGCGCAAAGGCCTCATAGCCGCGTCCGCAGTGCTCGGCGGCGTGCTGGTGCTGTCGGCCTGCAGTGGCGACGGGGACAAGGGCGGCGCCGACGGCTCGAAGAAATCGCAGGCCCAGGTCGACGAGGCGGCAGCCAAGGAAGCGTCGAAGGCCCGAATAGCCATCTCGCCGAAGAACGGCGCGACCAACGCGGGCATCAACAATGACGCCAAGGTGACCGTCAGCGACGGCACCCTCACTGAGGTCACCATGGCCACGGCGGACGGTGCGAGCGTCAAGGGCACCCTCGCCGCCGACGGCAAGAGCTGGAAGCCGGACGCGCAGCTCGAGCGCTCCACCACGTACAAGATCTCGGCCACGGCGAAGGACTCCAAGGGCCAGGAGGCCCACGAGAACTCCTCCTTCACCACCGTCTCGCCGGCCAACAGCTTCATCGGCAACTTCACGCCCGAGGACGGTTCCACCGTCGGCGTCGGTATGCCGATCTCGATCAACTTCAACAAGGCGATCACGGACAAGAAGGCCGTCCAGTCCGGGATCACCGTGACGTCGAGCAGCGGCCAGGAGGTCGTCGGCCACTGGTTCAACGGGCAGCGGCTGGACTTCCGCCCCGACCAGTACTGGCAGGAAGGCTCGACCGTCACCCTGAAGCTGAACCTCGACGGGGTCCAGGGCGCCCAGGGAGTCTTCGGCGTCCAGCAGAAGACGATCACCTTCAAGATCGGCCGTAACCAGGTCTCGACCGTCGACGCGTCGGCCCACACGATGACGGTCACCCAGGACGGCAAGACGATCAAGACCATCCCGATCTCGGCCGGTGGCCCGGACAACCCGACCTACAACGGCCAGATGGTGATCTCCGAGAAGTTCAAGGAGACCCGGATGGACGGCTCGACGGTCGGCTTCAAGAAGAAGGACGGCAAGGGCGAGTACGACATCAAGGACGTCCCGCACGCGATGCGGCTGTCCACGTCGGGCACGTTCATCCACGGCAACTACTGGGGTGCCGACTCGATCTTCGGCAGCTCCAACACCAGCCACGGCTGTGTCGGTCTGAACGACGTCAAGGGTGCTGGTGACCCGAACCAGCCCGCCGCCTGGCTGTTCGACAACACGATCGTCGGCGACGTCGTGATCGTGAAGAACTCCAAGGACCGGACCATCCAGCCGGACAACGGCCTGAACGGCTGGAACCTGAGCTGGAACGACTGGAAGGCCGGCTCGGCCGCCTGAGCCACCGCCTCGTACGCATGAGGGCGGCGGCACCCCCCCGGGGGGG